>DATGJE010000283.1:0-18287 GCA_035295305.1 Candidatus Acidiferrales bacterium
GGAGGGACCATGTTCGCGTACATGTTCTCGCACGAGGCGCATCATCGCGGTCAAATCTTGATGCTGGCCCATCAGCTCGGCTACCGCATCCTCGACAAAACTCCTGGCGTCTGGCATTGGGAGAAACTCTGGAAGCGAGCCGGCCTTACCACGCGTCCGCGCTAGGTGGAACGCGGATTTTGTTTTCTGCTTCGCCGCTGGTCATTTCTTCAGAGACCCTGGTTGCACGAAGATTCCCACAAAAATTAAAACCAGCATGAACGCCCCAGAGTCAGAATCCACGCGGTCGTGAACGGTTTCTTGTAGGCATTGAAATTGATTACTTGCCAAAAAGCCAAGAAAAATATAAACGACGCAAGAGTCAGGACCGCCGGAACAAACACAGGAACGCGGGAAGACGATGAAAAGACCAGCAACGCGACGAACGCGGCAAAAGCAGTGCCAAATACGACCGAGATGACCGCGAACCACCGCTTGCTCATCCACGAATTGGGATCACCGGAGAAATCGAAATGGCTCGCGACTTGATCGGGCAGATCGTCCCACGCTCGTGCCAGCCTCATGACAAAGGCCAGAAGCAGGAATGACGGAACAAGTCCAACGATTTTCCATGCGTTTGAAATGGCGCCTGCCTCGTTTGATGCTATTTTAGTCCCGGAACATCCATTCGCAAACTCGCGTATTCAAAACTCATACACATCTTGGCCAATGCGCGCGGCCACGGAAAGCAAGAGGAGAAGAAAACAAATGCCCCAGCCCTCGCACGGTTCTGCTACGCCGCTATTCAACAGCGCAATCACGCCGCCGGGAATTCCTTCGAGCGGCGATGCGCCTCCACCTTTTCCGCCGGATAGTAAATCCGTGATGAATGAAATCTTTTGGGGATCGAATGGGATACGAGCGGGATGGCGGTTGCTGATTTTCGCGGCGATCATCGCCGCATTTCTCACAGTTCTCCACTATGGAGGAAAACTTCTCTCTCACGGACAGCCGCCGCAGCGCGGATTTTCCATGACGAGCGTAATCGTCGGCGAAGCTATCGTTTTTTTGCTGTTCTTATTCGCCAGCTGGATCATGGCGAAAATCGAAGGCCGCACGATTGGCGATTATGGACTGCCCGGGCGCAAGGCGTTCCAAAAAGAATTTTGGCAAGGAGCGATTATCGGCTTCATGGCGATGACCATCCTGCTGGGGACTTTGCGAGCCCTGGGCGTTTTCTATTTTGGGGCGTTCGCGCTGCACGGCGGGGAGCTGGCGAAATACGCGGCGCTTTGGGGCGTTGCATTCTTACTGGTCGGATTCACGGAGGAATTTTCAGCGCGTGGCTATGCATTGTTCACATTGACGACGGGCGTTGGCTTTTGGCCTGCGGCTCTTCTGCTGTCGATTGCCTTTGGCGCGCTGCACCTCGGAAACGGCGGCGAGGACTGGCTAGGCGCGCTGTCGGCAGGATCGGCTGGCTTTCTCTTCTGCTTCATTCTGCGGCGCACGGGCGATTTGTGGATGGCCATCGGGTTTCATGCGGCCTGGGATTGGGCCGAGACATTTTTCTACGGAGTGCCGGATAGCGGACAAGTCGCCCCGGGACACATGCTGAATCCCAGTTTCCACGGGCTCAAATTATTGACCGGAGGTTCGGTGGGACCGGAAGGCAGTGTTGTGTGCTTTGCAGTCCTGATTCTGTGCTGGATTTTTTTCCACTTCTGGCTGCCGGACGCGAAATATCCGAATCCCGCCGGGCTGGGCAAGCTTCCGCATGGCATGTAACACGGCAAGTTCCCCACTGCTTTGTAACGAGCGTTAAGGCAAATAGATTCTAGTCGGCGCCAGCAACTTTACGTGCGGAATTTCCACGGCCGCTTTCAGATCGTGATAGCCAGGCTTTCGAGACGGTGCCGGACGGAAAGTCAGCAGATACTGCTGGCCAAGCATTTTTTGCAGGTCGTCAAGGAAGGGACGAAAAGAGATGGGCGTTTGCGTGCCTTGCGAGAAAGCATATCCGCCGGTGGAGGCGGTTAAATCGGCCAGCGACCCCTGGCCATTCATATTCAGAAATCTATTGCGTGTAGCACGACCGGAGCCCACGAATATACTGAACACTGTGATATCTTCCTGCTGCGCAAGCTGAATGGCTCGTTCGAGCGAAGGGTTTTGCCCCGGTTCTGTTTGTTGCAGGCCGTAGGTGTCATCAATGCCATCGCTGATCAACAGAACTTCGCGACGAATGGTATTGTGGGGCCACTTCGTAATCAAACTTGCCAAAGCCTCGTAAATGGCCGTGTTTCCCGCAGACGGTCCGGTAGTCAGATGCAAGGCCTTATTCACGGCTGCCCGGTCTGTCGTGAAGGTCTGCTGCATCATCACCGTGCCATTCATGGCGTAAGCGACGGCGATGCTGGAATCAGGAGGAAGCGCATCGATGAATCGAGAGATCTCTTTCAATTGCTGGCCGAGTCGCGTCGTGGAACTCTGATCGATTAGAATAGCCAGCTGCAATTTCTCGCTCGAACTCCCCATAGGCGTCAAATCGGCAACCGCGCAGGGCTTCTTATCCTCGTGGACAGATACATCCTGGCGCCCAAGCGAGGGAACTTCCTTACCTGACGAAGCCACAGCGGTGATGATAACGCGCGCAAACGCGGGCGAGCCCGATTGCGCGTCTTGCGCAGAAACTCGAGGTGCAAGGCAAACCGTCATCATGAGGCAGAGCGCGGCAGAAAAAACAAGCCTTCGAGTTTTCGTAATTTGCCCCCGCGTTAAACGCAATTTTAGTCTTATCATATGTTTATCTTAGATGGCCCAACTGGCCATTTGGGTACTTGCACAGGGCAGCGAACTTTCATGCACACGCGTTTGACCACAGGTACAAGCGTGTATAATTCCCGCGCACAATGGAGTCCGAAAAAATTAACCCGTCAAGAAATTTCGGCTTGGAACGCGAGCTGGAGATTTATCAGCATGACGCGGCCGGGGAGAAACTGTCGATACCGGTCACTCTTTCGCTGCTGGAACAAAAGGCGAAGGAAGCGCTCGATCCGCGCGCGTATGACTACGTGGCCGGAGGCGCCGGCGGCGAAAACACGGTGCGGGCGAATCTGGAGGCATTCTATCGCTGGCGCATCGTGCCTAGAATGCTGCGCGACGTCTCCGCGCGGGATCTCAGCGTGGAATTATTGGGTGCAAAATTGCGCGCCCCCGTCCTGCTTGGCCCCGTCGGAGTGCAAGGAATTATTCACAGCGAAGCGGAAGTCGCATCAGGACGTGCGGCGGTTGAACTTGGCTTACCGTTTGTGATCAGCACGGTCTCTTCACGGCCGATGGAAGAAGTAGCGCATGCGATGGGCGCTGGAACACGATGGTTTCAACTCTACTGGGGCAAGAATCCGGAGCTGACGGCGAGCATGCTTCAGCGTGCGGAGCACGCCGGCTACACTGCGCTGGTGGTGACGCTCGACACCTCCATGCTCGGATGGCGCGAGCGCGATCTCGAACGCAGCTATCTCCCATTTTTTTCTTGTGAGGGATTGGCGAATTATTTCACTGATCCTGTGTTCCGTGCCGCGCTGAAGCAGCCTCCCGAAAAAGATCCCGCCGAAGCGGTGCGCCTGTGGGCCAGCATCTTCACGAATAATGCGCTGACGTGGGACGATCTGGCGTTCTTGCGCGAACACACCACGCTGCCCATTATCCTGAAAGGAATTTTGCACCGCGATGACGCGGCGCACGCGCTTGATTCCGGCGTCGATGGCCTGATCGTCTCGAATCATGGCGGACGTCAAGTGGATGGTGCGGTCGCCGCGCTCGATGCTCTGCCTGGTGTGGTACGCGCTGTGAATGGAAAAGTTCCGGTGCTTTTCGACAGTGGCATTCGGCGCGGCGCGGACATCATGAAAGCGCTCGCGTTGGGGGCGCGAGCGGTGCTGATTGCGCGGCTCTACATTTGGGGGCTCGCGGCCGCGGGCGAAGCAGGGGTCCGCGACGCGGTCCTCAATCTGCTTGCCGATTTTGATTTATCGATGGCTCTTAGTGGCTTCACGTCATGCCGCGAGTTGAACGCGTCTGTTCTCTCGCCCGCGGACGATTCGCTCCCCGCTCAGCGATCGGCCCAGCCGTAAAGCTTCAGCGCATTGCCGCGCAGAACCATGTACGCAATTTCCAGAGCGCGGGCCCGCGTGATCTCGCCGTCATTCATCATTCCGGTCAGAGCGATAGCCAACGCCTCGCGGCCTGAGGTCGACGTTTGCCACCCAATCTCCTCCCAGTCGATGTCCGGCGAGCCCGGCGAGAGGTCTGTACCGAACATAACCTTCTCCGGGTACCATTCGAGCCAATAGCGAATGGTCTTACTCAACTCGCGAGTGGGAAGGAGCCAGGTTTGCTCGGAGAAATCCGCGTAGACGTTCGGCTTCATCAGCAGTGCCGCAACGGATTTCGAGAACGGCCCTGCGCCACCGTGGAGCAAGACGAATTTCGTTCCACGCAGCGTCGGGTCGTTCAACACATCTTCCAAGAGCAATGGATTCGCGCCACTGAGTTTGAAGTATCCGCCGCAACCAAACCCCGTGTGGATGTGAACGGGCATGCCAAGGCGGCCCGCCTCGGGAGCGATGTAGTGGAAAATATAATCCTGCAACTCGTAATACTCCGCTTGGGCCGGCGCGCCGCCGGTGACGTAACGCGCGTAAATTTCCTGTGCCGCGCCCGCGTCCGGACGCTTGAAATCCAGCGGACGGAGATAAGCAGCTTCAAACTTCACCGCCACAGCACCATTCTGTTTTTGATTTTCCAGAGTCGGGGTTACGATTTGGGAAAGATAAGCGCCGAGCGTGGCCGGAAGCCGATTTTTGTTGAGAGTTTTCAAATAGCGCCGCAATAGCTGATTTTCGCGGCCATAGAAGAATTTGCGGTCGGGAGTTTCGGCAGCCAAATTGCTGTTGTCGAGTGGTAGCAGCAGCGCGGCAGCGAAGGCGAATCGTGCCGTTGCTGTTTCCCTTTTACGATCGAGAGCGCCCAATCGAAGAGGTCGCCCATGTGTGCGAGGATTTCCCCGGGCGTCCGGGATGCTTCGGACGCGTGAAAGTCCGCGAAATCTTCGCGTGCGCCACTAAATGCCTTGCTGGCGCGATACGCGAGCGTTGAAACCGTGTGACGCGGCAAGTCCCCGTTGACGTCAGCATGCGCGTTACCTGGATCGTTTTGCATGGTCGCAATCCTATCACGAGTGATCGTTAGCTCTTGCACCGAGGAACTGGTCGTCAGAACCGGACAAAAACGCCAAGACTGTCCTTCCGGTCAAGTATTAGCGAGTTCGCAACTTATAGCAGGTCATGTTGAAAGGCCCTAACCCCTATGCTAGATTCGGAAATTAGCTGAAATCTGGCATGACAACAGAGAAATTCACGGACGCGACGAGGCCGAAGGTCAACCGGGTCGAGGTGTATTGGCACACGGTAACTTACCGGACGATTCTCCTTTACGCTTTTGCGTTTGTGATTCTTTTTACTGCCGCCGGTTATCTGGTGTTCCCCGATACGTTTGCGAGCATGGCAAGGCATCTTTCGCACGCGCTGGAGCCGAAGGATTCCAGCGTCTCGTCGACGGGTGTGCGTGGCGCTCGGTTCGTCAACCTGGACGGCAAAGTACAGGTGAAGAAGGTCAACTCCGTGCAATGGGGCGCCGCGGATTATCAGATGCCTCTGGATAAGGGTGACTTGATCCAGACCGGGCCGGACGGAGCGGCGCGCATCGCGTTTGCGGACGGCACCCAGTATATAGTGCAAGCCGATACGCTCGTCACGGTCGAAGAAATCTTTGTGCCGCAAAACAGCGCATCCAGCGTCGCCATGCACATCAGCGCAGGCAACGTCGATTTGACGACCGGCACCTGGCAGATGCCCGGGTCGACCGCAAAAGTATCGTTTCAAGATGCGGTCGCATCGCTCCATGAAAACAGCCATGCGGACGTGAGGACGGATCCGAAGACGGAGCGGAATGAAATCACCATGGCGGCGGGCACGGCCGACGTGAAGCGTGACGGCCAGCAAGTGCAGGTTGCGCAGTGGCAGCGCGCGTCGTTTAGCGGAAGCGGTCCAATTACAAAAACCGACGTGCTTGCGCCTCCGGGCCTTGTCCAGCCCGTGAATTTGCAGCCTATTATTGTTGCGGATCCCAAGCGCACGTCCATCCGGTTCGAATGGCAACCTGTGGGCACTGCTGCTCAGTACGAGCTCGAAATCAGCGATACTTCGATGTTCAATCGAGTTCTTGCGGATCGCAAAACAACCGAAACGGCGGTTGAAGTCACAGGCTTAAACGCGGGCGATTATTTCTGGACTGTAAAGGCGATCGATGCAGAGGGGGCCTCAAGTGAGCCCGCCGCCGCCTCGAAGTTCTCCCTGGTCGACCAGGCTAAAGAGCAGAGTATGCTGCTTGAGGTGGATCACATAGAGTTTGATGGCAAAGTTGTAGAAGTGATTGGCCACACGGAACCCGGCTCCGCGCTGATTATTGACGGCGAGGCAGTGGCCGACATTGGCCCGGACGGAAAATTCCGCCACTTCACGCAACCTATGACCAGCGGTGCGCACGAGATCGTGATCACGGGGCAGGATCGCAGGGGCGGCACAGCCGTCAAGCGCGTGCCTGTGGTGGTTCCTTAGGATTTTCGAAGAGTGAAATAGTATCGCGGCCGCAAAGATTTGTGGGCGGGGACGCAAGGCAAGAGGGGGTTCATGAAAAACGGATATTCGATGAGGTCGGTCTTCAGTCTTCTTTCATCCGATCTCGCCATAGACCTGGGGACGGCCAACACGCTGGTGTTTGCCAAAGGCAAGGGCATCGTGGTGAACGAGCCCTCGATCGTCGCGATCAATAAAAACAGCGGCGAAGTGGTCGCGGTGGGAAAAGAAGCAAAGGAAATGCTCGGCCGCACACCGGGCAACGTGGTGGCCATCAAGCCCATGAAAGACGGCGTGATCGCGGACTTCAAGGTCACTGAAAAGATGCTGACGTATTTTATTCAGAAGGCGCACAACCGGCGCGTTCTGGTGCATCCGCGCATCGTTATCGGCGTGCCGAGCGAAATCACCCCGGTGGAAAAGCGCGCTGTGCAAGATTCGGCGTATCGCGCGCGAGCAAGCGAGGTGTATCTGGTCGAGCAGGCGATGGCCGCGGCCATTGGCGCGGGTCTGCCCATCGAGGAACCCTCCGGCAATATGGTGGTCGACATCGGCGGCGGCACCACGGACATTGCCGTGATTTCGATGAGCGGGATTGTCTATTCGCGTTCCGTGCGCGTCGCCGGAAATGAGATGGACGAAGCTGTGATGCACTACCTGAAGCGGAAATACAATTTGCTGGTCGGTGAACGTACGGCGGAGCAAATCAAAATCGAGATCGGCTCGGCTTATCCGCTGGAAAAACCTCTGACACTCGAAGTGAAAGGCCGTAATTTGATCGAAGGCGTGCCGCGCACGGTGACCATTGACGACAGCGAAATCCGCGAAGCCCTCTCCGAATGCGTGGCCACGATTCTGAACGCCATACGCGTGGCTCTTGAGCGCACCCCGCCGGAACTTTCCGCCGACATCAGTGATCGCGGCATTGTTCTGACCGGCGGCGGCGCGCTCATTAAGAATCTCGACAAGCGCATCCGCGAGGAAACGGGTTTGCCTGTTTCCATTGCCGACGATCCGCTCGCCTCCGTCGTTCTCGGGACGGGAAAAATGCTGAGCGATTTCCGGCTGCTGCGCCTAGTTTCGATTGACTGAGGAACGTTGCCTGGCGCACAGCAAATATCGAGCCGCTTGCATGGCAGACTACCCGCAAAAGCGCCGGGAATAGCGCCGCGCATTTTGTCTGGCCTCGAGCGCTTCATTTCCAATCGCTAGACAATTATGGATGTCCCTTCCCGCCAACGGCCCTTGGTTCTGCTGGTCGCGGTGATTCTGGCGCAAGTGCTGTTGCTTGCGTTTCAGATTAAACGCGGCCAGGATGTGCGGCTCGTCCGCGTGTGGTCGGCTGATCTGCTGACTCCGCCGCAACGCGCGGGCACTTTCCTGCTTTCGAAAATCAACGGCACGTGGTTCGGCTACATCGACCTGCGGCATGCGCGAGCGGAAAACCGGCAATTGGCGGAAGAGGTCGGACGTCTGCGCCTGCAAAACCAGGAACTCGAAAGTCAGGCCGCTGAAGCTGGCCGGCTCGCCAAGCTGCTGGGTTTTCGCCAAGCGAACGCTGACGTACCCATGCTGGCCGCTGACGTCATCGGCGCAAGCGCGGATTCGAATAGCCAGACCGTTTTCATAAATCGCGGCGAGCGCGAGGGAGTGCACCGCAACATGGCCGTGGTGACGCCCGATGGCGTCGTGGGGAAAATCTTCGAGGCATTTCCTCATACGGCGCAGGTGCTGCTGATTACCGACAGGGAAAGCGGCGTGGGAGCCTTGCTGGCGAATACCCGGACTCATGGCGTCGTCAAAGGCACGGCGGGCCCGTTGCTCTGGATGGACTACGTCTCGGCAGCGGAAAAAGTGCCCGCAGGCGAACTTATTTTAACGTCCGGCGAGGACAAGATTTTTCCCAAAGACCTGCCCGTCGGCACGGTCGCATCAACAAAAACTGGTTTCCCATTTCAATCTATCCAACTGGATCCTGCCGCCCATCTAAACCGTCTGGAAGAAGTGCTTGTGCTGCTGACCGAACACCCTCTCACTTCCCCGGAGACCAGTTCTCCGAGCGACAAATCGGACAATACCTCGAACGCGCCGAGCGCTCAGCAGAAAGCAAAGACCCCGAACAAGACGCCGGCACAACCGGCGAAAAAGCTGGTAAACCCCGCAAAACCTGGCCCAGGAAATCCGCAAAAGGAACCGCAATGACGCGAGGCCCTCGATGACCGTGCGAATGGATTCCGAGGCGCAGCACATCGAGGTCCATAAATTCTACGGCGGCACGGTCGTGGTGGTGTGCTTCCTCGCGCTGGTGCTCCAGGCTTTTCTGAATAAATTCAGCACGCACTTCCAGTTGCTCGAGCTTCCGCTGTTGGTCGTCGCTTATTTCGGACTCAGCCGCAGAAATTCCGTCTCGGGAATGTTCCTCGGAACGCTCGTCGGTCTCTTGCAGGATGGCATCAGCCACACTCCTATAGGCCTCTACGGCATCGCGAAGGCGGTTATCGGATACATTGCGTCGTCGGTTGGCGCACGGCTGGACACCGAGCATCCCATCAGCCGATTCATTCTGATGTTTCTGTTTTTCCACATTCATCAGATTGTTCTGGCCATCACGATTCATCTGCTGCTGGCGAGCTCCGAGCCTTTCTTTTCGGTTCAATTGTTGGTTGCCTCGCTCATCAATTCTGCCGTGGCCGTATTCCTCTTCGCGGGTCTGGACCGTTTGCGACGCTGAACGCGTGGTGATTGCGTTCGCGCTGTCGTTGGCCTAACATGCGCGGGCCGCCGATGCCGGAACTCAATCCCGCCGCCGAACGCTCGAATCAACGCAACGCCGTCATTGCCTGCTTTCTCGGCTGGACACTTGACGCCTTCGATTTTTTCATTCTGACATTCGTCCTCGCTCCGATCGGCAAAGACTTCCACAAGTCCATCCCAGAGATTGCGCTGGCGATCACGGCGAGCTTGGCCACTCGGCCGATTGGCGCATTTATCTTCGGCTTGCTGGCGGATCGTTACGGTCGCCGTCTGCCGCTGATGTTGGACGTTTTGCTCTATTCGGCGGTTGAGGTGGCCTCTGGATTCGCGCCCAGCTATTCCGTGTTCCTTGTGCTCCGCTTGCTCTACGGTATCGGCATGGGCGGCGAATGGGGAGTTGGAGCGTCGCTCACGATGGAATCCGTTCCCGCGAAGTGGCGTGGAATTCTTTCGGGCGTCCTGCAAGAGGGCTATGCTTTCGGCTATTTGCTGGCCGCGGTTGCGTACTGGCTCGTGTTTCCGCACTTTGGCTGGCGCGCGATGTTTTTTATCGGCGGCTTGCCCGCGTTGTTGACCCTGTTCATTCGCTCGAAAGTGAAGGAAAGTCCGGCATGGGCAGCTACGTCAGCGCATATGGATTGGCAATCATACGTGGACTCGATTTTTCGGAACTGGAAGCGCTTCGCCTACCTCGTACTCCTGATGGCGCTGATGAATTTTATTTCCCACGGCACGCAGGATTTCTATCCTACGTTCCTCCAATCGCAGCGGGGATACGGCCACGGGACAACGGCATTGATCACCGTGCTCTCGATGATTGGCGCCATTGCGGGTGGAATACTCGTCGGGTTGTACTCGGACCGCCGCGGGCGCCGTCGCGCCATGATTGGCACCGCACTTTTTGCAGTAGCCCTAATTCCACTGTGGATCGCGGCGCCCAACTTGCCCCTAATTCTGCTCGGCGCATTCCTGATGCAATTCATGGTGCAGGGAGCGTGGGGAGTAATTCCCGCGCACATCAACGAACTTTCGCCGGACACGCTGCGTGGCTTTTTCCCCGGCTTCGCGTATCAGCTCGGCGTGCTTTTCGCGGCGTCAAGCGCCTATCTCGAGGCTATCATGGGCAAGCGCATGAGCTACGGTCACGCCATGGGAATTTTCGCGGCCGTTGTTCTTGTTGGTGGCGTAATCGTGATTGCGCTCGGGCCGGAAGCTCACGGCATTGTGTTTGGCGGAATGAAAGCAGATGACTCGCGATCATCACCGTCCGCGCCCAAAAGCTTTTCCTAACGCTCCTTCGCACACGTGGCCAAAACAAGAGTAAAATTGAATTTGAGTTTATAGGGAGAGATCATGAGTGCGACATCGAAAGCAGTTCCGTCATCATCCACAATTGAAACGATTCGCGAAAAGGCCCGCCGCTTGGGGATTTTATCGATGATGTCGACCACCGCGGCCGGCTCCGGCCATCCGACTTCTTGTCTGTCCGCCTCCGAGCTCACAGCCGGCGTATTTTTTTACGCCATGAAGTTCGACCCGAAAAATCCAAACGGGCCGGCGAGCGACCGGTTTGTTCTTTCGAAAGGGCACGCGGCCCCGTTGCTCTACGCGGCCCTCGCTGAAGCAGGAGTGTTTCCCGTTTCGCGCGTGATGACCTTGCGTCAATTTTCGAGCGAACTCGAAGGGCATCCCACCCCGCGAATCCCCGGAGTCGATGCGGCAACGGGCTCGCTGGGACAAGGTCTCTCCGTGGGAGCTGGACTTGCCATCGGCGCGAAAATGGACAAGCTTGGAACGCGCGTTTACGTGCTGCTCGGCGACGGCGAACTCGCCGAGGGCAGCAACTGGGAAGCCGCGGAATTCGCCGGACATTACAAAATCGATAATCTTACGGCGCTTTGCGATATCAACGCGCTCGGGCAGAGCGAGCGCACGATGTACAAGCACAACACCGAAATTTACCGCAGGAAATTCGAGTCCGAGGGCTGGGACACGCAAGTAATTGATGGCCATGATATCGCAGCCGTGCTGTCAGCTCTTGATCATGCGAAGGCCACGACCGGCCGCCCGCAAGCGATTATAGCTCGTACAATCAAAGGGCACGGCGTCAGCTTTCTGGCAGACAAGGACGGCTGGCATGGCAAGCCGCTATCAAAGGAACAACTCGAGAAGGCCGTTGCAGAAATGGGTGGGCCGATCACAGTACCAGCCGATCCGGGCCGCTCATATGCGCGAACGAGCTTACCCGAGCCGCCAGCCTACGCTGAACCACCCGCGCCGAGTTACAAATCAGACGCTTCCGTCGCGACGCGCGAAGCATACGGCAACGCGCTGAAGCGAATCGGAGCCGTGAATCCGCACATCGTCGCGCTGGATGGGGACGTCAAGAATTCCACTTTCGCCGAATTCTTCGCCGATGCCTATCCTGATCGTTTCTATCAAGCGTACATCGCCGAGCAAAACATGATCAGCGTCGGCGTGGGCCTGGCCGCGCGCGGCAAAGTGCCGTTCCTTTCGACCTTCGCGTGTTTTCTTTCGCGCGCGTTCGACCAGGTGCGCATGGCCGCAATCAGCCGCAGCCCGATCAAGGTTTGCGGGTCGCACTGCGGCGTTTCCATTGGCGATGACGGACCTTCGCAGATGGCTCTCGAAGACATTGCATCGTTTCGCGCAATTCACAGCTCGACGGTGTTGTATCCCTCGGACGCCTATTCCGCGGAACGCCTGACGGAAGAGGCTGCGCGTCTGCCGGGAATCACTTATATTCGCACTTCGCGGCCGAAGACGCCGCTGCTCTATTCCCCCGCGGACAAGTTCCCCGTGCCAGGCTTCCGTGTGCTACGCCAGAGCGCGAATGACCGCGCCCTGATCGTTGGCGGGGGAATCACGGTCCACGAAGCGTTGAAGGCGCATGACCAGCTGAAATCACAGGGAATTTCCGCGCGAGTGATGGACTTGTACTGCGTGAAACCCATTGATGGAAAACAATTCGTTGAGCAACTGAAGGCAGCGGGCGGAAATCTGATCACCGTGGAGGATCATTATCCGGAGGGTGGTCTCGGCGAAGCGGTTCTTTCCGCGCTGGCGGAGGCCGGCGCCAGCCCCAAAAAATACGTGAAACTCGCCGTCACGGGAATGCCTCATTCCGGGAAACCCGACGAACTGCTCGAAGCGTTTGGCATTTCTGCCAAGCACATTGTCGACACAGTTCGCGCTATGAATTGAGGGGACGCTCTTACGTTTCGGAGCTTCGCCAGAAGGCTTCGCGCCAAAGCGAGCTAAACAGCACAGTTTTAGGATGGAACCAGAGTTTCAAGTCTGTGCCACTGTGAAACGAATGCCCCGTTTCTGCTGTCTTTCGGTCACTGGCTGAGTTTGTAGGCTCGCAACTCCCTCATCCCACAGGCCTCTCTGTTCAATCGTTTGGCCTTTCGTTTGCGCCATCAACTAACGTGCCTCCCTCAAACGTTAATCTATCTCGTCGTCTGGACACGTCACCCGTTCATTTATCGGCGAAGCCTCGCTCCATGCAGAGCCGTTTCATCCTGATGGAAGGCGCAACTGTATCTCTCGCGCTGCTCTTGATGGCTGCGGCGCTCGGCATGAGCGCGGCGATTCGTTCCCAATTCTCGTCGGGTGTCCAGGCCTTGCACCAACAGATTGTCTTGCATACGCAACTCCACGACGCCTTTGATAGCAGCGTGCTGAATTTCTGGCGATCTTACGCTTCCAATAATGCCGGTCTGCTGGCCGAGTACCGTTCTTCAGATCGCAAGTTGCGCGCCCTAACGAAGCAATCTGCCGATTTCGCCCCTTCGGAGGTGCAGCGCGACCAAGTGGCAGAACTGGCGGCACACGAGGAAGATTTCTTCGACCTCACGGACCATTTGCTTGCCGGTCGACAAATAGAGGCAGTTGACGAGCCTCAATTCGATGAAGTAGCGAAGCGCGAACTTCGTGTGCGAAATGTCTTTCGCGAGATAGAACAAAGGCAATTTCGGAGCTTGGACGTGGAAACGCGCAAGCTTGCGGAATATACGGACTGGCTGTGCGTTTTTCTGTTGATGCTGGGATCGTTTCCACTTTTCGCCATGCTGTGGTTCCGGCAAGCGCACCGCAGGGAAATCTGGGCCCCTCTCGAACAACTTCACGGAATGGTGATGCAGGTCAAGCATGGAAACCTGGAGGTAAAAGGAAGAGTCCCAAAGAATATAGAGTTGGGCTCACTTACTACGGCGTTCTTGGCAATGGCCTCGGAGCTTCGTGACATGCGCGATTCGCTCGAGGAAAAAGTCAGGCAACGCGCGATGCAACTCGAAGCCGCACACAACGATCTCCTGCGGGCCGCGAAGCTCGCTTCGCTCGGGCAATTGGTGTCTGGAGTGGCGCACGAAATCAACAATCCATTGACCTCGATCCTTGGGTTCACCGAAGTGGTTTTGGGACGTTCCGGGCTGGAGCCTGCGGTTCGAACTCAATTGCAAACGGTACGCGATGAGGCTCTGCGGCTCAAGACCCTGGTCGGCAATCTCAGCCGAATGTCACGACGCCACCCGGAACAACTCCACCAGATGGATTTGCGAACGGTTCCCGCCCGCATGCTCGCGCTCCGGAGTTATCAACTGGCTGCCAACAATATCCGCGTGCAATACACCCCGGCGCGCGCGGCCATCTTCGTAAAAGGCGATGCGGATTTACTGTTACAAGCGATGCTACAGTTGGTGTTGAATGCGGAGCAATCCATCCGGGAATCCCGCGACAGGGGCGAAATCCGATTGAAATGCGACGTTTGGGATGGTCGCGCGCGAATTACGGTGGAGGACAATGGCTGCGGCATACCTCCAGAAGTCCGCGATCACATCTTCGATCCATTTTTCACTAGCCGGCCAATCTGGCAGGGGACTGGCCTGGGTTTGAGCATCTGTCACAGCATCGTCGAACAGCATGACGGCAAAATCGACGTCGAAAGCGAAGTGGGACGCGGTACAACCATTCGTGTCCTGCTGCCATTGGCAAGCACCGAAGACTCCGGTACTGAGCACGACGATCCAGATTTGCCTGCGCTGGAACCGGTAGAGCCAGTGGCGACGGGCGAAGAACCCGCCCTCGCAACTCCCGCGCGGCGATTTCTGGTGATAGACGACGAAATGGAGATTCTGAACCTCGTCTCAGTCGTCCTTGCGAAAACGGGTGCAACCGTCGTGGTCCTGCAGGATCCCACGCGTCTCGACTCCATACTGAACTCCGCATCCAAGGATCCCTTCGACGCAGTGTTGTGCGACTTGAAAATGCCAGGACAGGACGGACTGGCGGTCCTGCGGACCTTGCGTCTGAAGCAGCCGGCTCTTGCGCGCAAATTCCTTTTGATGACCGGGAACCTAGCCGACGCGGACAAGGCGCAGATCGAGCTCGAGGGCGTACGCATCCTGCCGAAGCCATTCACCCTGGTAAACCTTCGCGCAATGATCGGGGAGATTGTGTCCGCGAGTGCCTGAATTGGGCTTTCGTTTTTCTGAAAGGATCCAAGGCTACGGCGAAGGATGTAAACCGCGCCCGGGTATGTTATGGTTCGAGGCTCGCGCCTCCCTCGAATCTCCGACGCGATTCAAACTATGGCTGAAAAACTGGTGCTTGTCGGAGTCTTACCGGAAGTTGTGCTCATCGAAGCGGCGGATCAAGTCGTTTGGGTGGCGGAAAGCGGAAATCTCCGCATTGAGTTTGATCCCCAAAGATGCCCATTTTCTTCGAACGTCTTTCAAGCGCCTCCGGGCGTGCGCTTAATGAGCGGCACACCACGCGCTGGCCTTGGTCCCGGATCGTTCAAATATCGATTGTTGATTAATGACCATGTGATCGCGCATGGCGAAGTGATTATCCGCGGCAAGTAGAACGACTGAAGAATCCTGGCTCCGTCGTTTCCCCCTCACGCCAATCAGAAGTCAGGACAACCCGCCAGAGTCCCCACAGGAGATGATCTACCTAGTCGCTCGCGAGGGCCGTTCGGCCGGAGCTGATGGAGTCGGCAAGTGCACGACGCGCTTGTGCCAACCGGAAAGCCGACACGGCGCGGCCGACCGGAACGGTGAGTTCCGCGGCACGCCGGGGAAAATCCTTACGCCGATCGTAATGAAGGCCAAATTGATTGAGCATCTCCACGGCGACCTTTGGATCGTCACTGCGCTCCACGCCCCAGAACCACAAATGTTCCTCGTGCCGCTGCAAGAACTGAAGAGCCTCTTCCAGCCTCTTCATGGCGGTATCGAAAGATGAGACAAGGAAAAATACGGGTAGCGACCAGTCCTTCGCGCCGAACTGTACCTGCACGCGGACCGCATATTTGCCATTCTGATTAATCTCAATGCAGCAGCGATATTCGTTGCGCTGGGCAATCAATTTTTGATTCATGGCATTCTCGCTATTCTGGGGAAGCTGGGCCTTGGCCGACGTTACCTTTTTACCCGTTGAAGCTCCGAAACGCCTGACCAATTGCGTTGCAGAAAGAATTCACCTACCAGAAACTGCACTCGCTGATAAAGGCGCTTCAAACGGGGGAGGAGGTCCCGCCGATTCCGTGACACCCCGCTGGCGACACGGCAGGCGCTGCTAGAGGAAATATGCTAGACGAATGCTATGAGGGACGCAACCGGAAAAAATGCCTCATCGAGTCTCGCTTAAGCTGTTTATTTACAATCGTTTAGCTGGATGACTGGCTGATCAGGCTCTTCAGATTGTCCTGATTGAAAGCGAGCTTGCCTTCTTGCTCGTAGCGCTTCTGGAGAGCATCGTGGAACGCTTCGAACGCCACCGACTGCTTCTCCTGCAGGATTTGTTGCCGCAAATCGTTCACCGCCTTTGCAAAATCCGTGGGATTGACTCCTTGTTTCGACTTCACTTGATAGACCACCCAGTTCCCGCTGACCAAAACTGGCGCGCTTGCCTGACCTACGCTCATGTTGAACGCGACCTCCAGATCCTTGGCCGGGCCCAGATCGGCGATTTGGCTGGTGCGAGTGATTGGGTCGGTTGATTTGGCCGTCAGGCCCAGCGCTTTCGCTGCCTTATCGAGCGAATCGCCTGCTTTCACGCGCCTGGCTAACTCTTGCGCCCTCTGTTCCGCAAGATCCTGAGCCTTCTCTTTGCGGTAATCGGCAACAACGCGGTCGCGGACTTCGGCCAGCGTGCCTTGGTGTCCAGCGACGACCTTGTCGACGGAAATGATCACATAGCCGCGATCGACCGAGATAGGCTGGCTCAATTCACCCTGACGAAGCGAAAAAAGCGCCTCTTGCAGCTGCGGCGCATTACCTAGATCGCCCACCGGTTCGGTCACGCTGACAAGGGGGGTCTCGCCTGTTTGCAAACTAAATTCCTTGGCAATGGCATCGATGGATTGACGATTAGACTGCCGGACCGCGGCGGCTATTTTGTCGGATAGCCCGCTTTGTTCGTCGTTCACTTTTTCCTGCGTCAGCGTCGTCACAATCGAATCGCGAACCTCCGCCAAACTTTTTGTATGCGCGTCTTCCTTATCCACGACTTTGATGATGTCGAAGCTATACGGCGTCTGCACTACGTCGGAAACACCGCCCTTCGGCAAGCTGAAAGCAGCCTTCTCGAACGACGGGGCCGTCTGACCGGCGACAATCCAGCCAATATCGCCACTCTTGTCCTTGGTATTCGTGTCTTCAGAGTATTTCTTGGCCAAATCCTCGAACTTTGCGCCATGCTTGGCTTGGTCGTCGACCTTCTGGGCCTGCTGTTTGATCAGCGCCACTTCCGCATCGGTTTTGCCCAGCGTGTTGAAGACGATCTGCTCAGCGTGGACGCGATTTTCAACCTTGTAATCGTCCAAATGCTGTTGGTAATACGCCTGGACGTCGGCATCGCTGATTTTCGTACTCTTTTTGAGCTGATCGAGATCCAGAAGAGCGTATTTGGCGGACCGCCGTTCAGGCACTTGGTATTTGGACTGATTCTTCGCAAAATACGCGGAAAGCTCCGCATCAGAAGGATTGATCGTCGATTCCAGGTCGGACGGTTTGATGGCCACGTAATCGAGCTGAACCTTTTCATTTTGCCAGCGATAGCGCTGCTCGATTTCTTGCGGGGTGACACTGATGCCGTCGGTGACCAGTTCCTTGAACTTTTCCATCAGCACGCTGGTGCGCACCACATCTTCGAACTGTGGCACGGACATGCCCGTCCGCACTTGCACTTCCTGGGCATAGCGCTCGGCGCCAATCCAATTGCCTCCAACGAACGCCGTCGGAATCAACTGCTTGATGCGGGCAGTGGTTTCTTCGGGCGTAACCTGGATGCCTAGACGGTCAGCCTCCATATCCAGAAGGCGCTTGAACACCAGTTGGTCGAGAATCTGACGCATGTACAGGCCCTGAAGTACAGGCGGGACCGTCTGCCCTTGCGTCTGCTGGTCGTACTGCTGCCGGACGTCAACGGCGGTTATGTTCTGCCCACCGACAGTGGCGATCGCATCGGCGCTGCCCGTGGTCGAGTTGCCCAGCGGTGAAATGGGCGCCATGGTCAAAACCATTGCGCCACTGATAAGTACAAGAATGCCGCCGAGAAAAATCCTTACAGCCGTCTTGCTTTGGCTCAGATTCTTTAGCACTGTTTTTTGCGCCTCGTTATCCGGAAACATGATTATAGAAGAGCACAGCGAATCACTCAACTTGAATCGAAGGCAAAACAGTCAATCGGCTCGGGAGCGGCTGAGGGACTGGCATATGCTTGACAGCCAACAGACCTTCACTTATCGTCTTGTTCAAGGACAGCGTCGTTTAGTCTCAACCAACCCCCTTGCTTGACGGGACTAACGTGAAATCAAATCTCATCAAG
>DATGJE010000284.1:0-12891 GCA_035295305.1 Candidatus Acidiferrales bacterium
GAGAACGTGCCAGGGTGCGGCAATCAAAAGGATGACCAGCAGCCCGCTGATCACGTGAAGGCGTTTCCACGTGCGCAGGAGAAATAACTGGCGCGTCAGCAGCAGATAGACGAGCGCAGCGCCGCACGGAAAGACCACGGCAATCAGGCTCTTGAGAAGCAGCCCAATTCCAATACTCGCCGCCAGCACCAACGCCCAGAAACGCGGATGAGGCTGCTCTTCCTCCAGTACACGCAAAAACGCCCACATGGCAAGCGCAACCGTGATCGTCAACATGACATCGGGAATCAGAATGCGCGTAAAGAGAAACAGCCCCACGCACGTTGCCAGACATAATCCCGCGTAAAATCCGGCCCGGCGACCAAATGCCCAAGTACCAAAGCACGCGGTCAGCCAGCAAAGAGCGACTACAGAAAGAGCAATTGGTATGCGCGCCGCCCAATCATGAACGCCGAAAATCACATAGGAGATGGCGATGGTCCAATAGACCAGCGGAGATTTTTCGAGATAGGCGACACCGTCGAGCCGCGCGGTTACCCAGTCGCCCGACTGCAACATGTTGTGCGCGATTTGCGCCTGCACCGCATCCACGTCATCCATCAACGACGGCGGCGAAAAAACGCAACCCAGATAAATGATCGCGGCAAACAAAATGACAGCTAAGTGAAGGTAAGAACCTTTTCGAGAGGTTCCCGTTTCACTTCGGCGAACGGCGTCGCCTGAATCTTCCATTTCTTCATCCAGAGAAAAAGAATCATCAAACCCCAAAGATGAAAGCCAATGTTCGCGCGCTTCTCCATGTGGTCTTGAATGAAGCTTTGTATCACGTCGGCGCGGAACAATTTCGTTTGTTTGATTGCGTCCGTCGTCAAGGTGTCGAGCAGCATCGGGCGCAGCACGCCACGCAACCAATCGTGCGTGGGAATATCCAAGCCTGTCTTTTTTCGCTGCAAAATGAACTTGGGGAGCTTGTGCTTCATCAACTCCCTCAACAGGTATTTTTGTCTGGATCCGTTGATTTTGAACTTCTCGGGAAGTGAAGCGGCGAATTCGACGAGGCGATGGTCCAGGAATGGAGGTCTCAACTCCACGGAATGAGCCATGCTCATGCGGTCGCTCTTGTACAGGATATCGTCCGGCAAATAGCAGTTTTGATCGAGCGACAGGAAGCGATTCAAATTTCCCAAGCTGTTTGATGGCGCGCGAAAACTCCGCAGCAGGCTGGAAATATATCGGCTGTCCGCGCCTTCGAAAAAGCGCTTCTTTTGGGCCTCCGAAAAAGTACCGTTCCAATACAAATGAGCTTCCTCGGCAGGCATCAGGGAGCCTTCAAGAAAGCGTTTCAATTTGTACTCCAGCGCGATCTTGTCGTCTGAAACGGGAAGATGTCGCAAGAGCTTCAGGGCGCTCCGCCGTACGCCGGCGGGAATTCGCTGCGCCGCGCGCGCCAGGATGTCCGCGCGGTAGGTGAGGTAACCTCCGAAAATCTCGTCCGCACCTTCGCCGCTCAGCGCCACAGTTACGTGGTCGCGGGTCATCCGGGAGAGGAACCACACGGGGAGCGCACCGGAATCCGCGCTGGGCTCATCCGAGTAATAGGCGAACTCTTCTATGGCACCGGTAAGGTCCGCATCCGGACTCACATCGAGTTCGTGGTGTTCCGTTCCGTACTGCGCCGCCATACGATGGATGTAAGCCGTTTCGTCAAAACTTCTCCCTCGGAACGAAATCGAGAATGTCTTCAATCGTGAAGGAGCTTGAGCGGCCGCATAGTGAAGGATCGTAGATGAATCGAGGCCTCCGCTAAGCCAGATTCCGAGCGGCACGTCAGAAACAAGGTGTTCGCGAATCGAATCTCGTAGCAGAAAATCCAATTGCTCTTTGGCCGACTCCAGAGTCCAACGCGAATCTTCATGCAGCGCCACGCTCCAGAATGCTTCCGTGCGGATTTTCCCGCCGCGCCATTCGAGAAGATGTCCGGGAGGAAGCTTCTCGATCCCATCTACCAGCGTCCAGGGACATGGGACAAAATTCATGGACAGAAAGCAATTGAGCCCGGCCATGCTGAGCTGCCGGTTCACTTCAGGATGGATCAGAATGGCTTTTAGTTCGGAACCGAAGAGGATATCGTCATTCAAACGGCAGATGTAAAGCGGCTTTATGCCCATCCGATCGCGCGCCAAAACCAACCGCTTTTTTGACTCGCTCCACAGCGCGATGGCAAACATTCCGCGAAGCCGCGCGAAGCACTTTGTATCCCATTCGAGAAAAGCGTGAAGAATTACTTCGGTGTCACTGTGGGAATGGAATTTATGCCCCAGCCCTTCGAGCTCGCTTCTAAGTTCGTTGTGATTATAGATTTCGCCATTGAAAACCAGTGCGACATCGCCATCGTCCGATACCATCGGCTGGTTTCCCGACTCAAGATCAATGATCTTTAGCCGCGTCGCGCCCAGCGAAATGAAATTCGACCGATAGACCCCTTGCTGGTCGGGACCACGATGAATCAGCGAAGCAACCGCACTATCGATGCGCTGTGGGCTGACTACACCCATCCCATGGGTAAAACCGACAATTCCGCACAAAAGTGTTCACCCCAGAAACTGGCGAGTTAAAAACCCCTAACAAAATAGCTAGTGGCAATCACCCTTCAGAAAAGCTGTCTGAAAGGTCCCCAGTGCCAACAACCTATCATGAACAACGCGTATGCTCAACCATCTTGAAAGGCATGAATAAGGATAATGAGAACCGTGCGAGCCAAGAGAGCGGAATTAATCCGTTTTCCCCTCGTTCTGGCGTTCACGGAGGTCGCGGAAGGCAGGCTCGGTCCTGAAACGTTCGGGGAAATGTTCTTCATACGAGGACAGGCGAGGGCAAATCAATCGACGGTGAACAAGGCCAAATCCGAATCTTTCCATTTCCTGCTCGGCTTTCTCAGCGGACCACCCCTGCTCCGCCATGCGGTAGGCGGCGATCATCATTCCCGTGCGGTCATCGCCAACGCGGCAGTGGACAAAGATTTTCGTGCCCGGATTGTCGACAATCAAGGTAAGGAAGTCCGCGAAAGTTTTGTCCTTTGGAAATGAACATTCCCAGCCCATGGGGATATAAGTCATGCCGAGACTGTTGACGAATTTGCGCTCGCTTTTGCGGTTGCCGCGCAGATCGATAACGATCTTGACCCCCTTGGCGGCGAGATGACGGAAGCCCTCGTGCGAAGCCTGCGCGCCGCGGTAGAGAGTCGGCGTTATCTCGGCGAAGTCGGGTAACATCTTGCGAACCGAATTGTCAGGGCCCACTTCCTGGTCCTGCTCCTGGCCATCTTGCGCTGCGAGGACATCAGGGCTCCGCGACGGGACGACCACGACCTGGCGGACGGGCGAGGCGGTCAACAAGGCCGAAAGAGCGAGGATATAGAGAGACATCATGTTTGGCTCCGGCGCAGCTCGAGATTGATGATTCCGCAGCGTCGAACATCGCTACTATGCCGGTTTTGGCTTCCGCTCAGGCTCGTTCCTCTCCGTTGCTACCTTAGCCCTGGTTTCGCGTCTGAGAGCTCAAGAAGAGCATTGGAAGTGGTGTCTTAGTCGCGACGAAAAATTCGACGCCATTAATTAGATTGAAGTTAAGCGTGAAACGTTGGAGGCGCGGGCGAGAATCGAACTCGCGTATAAAGGTTTTGCAGACCTCTCCCTTACCACTTGGGTACCGCGCCCGAGGAACCTCTTAAGTATAGCGAAACTTCCGCAAAGTCAGCCAGCGATTTGGGTGCAGCTGCACACCGCGCGCGGCCTCAACGGATTCTTAGCACATACGGCATCTGCGCACGTACGGGCTCAGCTTCCACCATGGACGACACCCGGTGCACCAGCGATTGAATCGAGCCGTCGTCTTCTCCGTGCGAAATCACCTGGCCCTCGCTGCGCTCGAGAAATAAATCGAAAAGCGTTTTTTCCTTCGGCAGCCGGACGATCTCCACGGAACTATTGACCGGAATGTGCGCCAGTTCCTTTGCAACAGTCACCGCGCGATCGGTACCACCCAAATCATCGACGAGCCCCAGACCCTTGGCTTGCTCGCCGCTCCATACGCGCCCCTTGGCGATTTTGTCCACCGTGGCAATCGGCAAACCGCGGCCTTGCGCCACGCCCTGTGTGAAGCTTGTATAAATGTCCCGAAGCATCCTTTGGACTATCAGCTGCTGCGCCGGAGTGAAATCCTGTTGCGGCGAATACAGCGTTGCATTGTCGCTTGTCGCGACGTAGTCGGTGCTCAGCCCGAGAAGTTTATATAAACCAGAAATATTCATTTTCCCGCTCAGTACGCCGATCGATGCCGTGATTGTGCCCGGATCCGCGATGATCTTATCAGCCGACATGGAAATCCAGTATCCACCCGACGCTGCTACATCTGACATCGAAACGACCACGGGCTTCTTCTTGCTCGCCAGCTCGACTTCCCGCCGAATCACTTCGCTCGCCACCGCTGAACCGCCCGGCGAATCGACGCGAAGAACAATCGCCCGGATGCTGGAATCGGTCCGCGCCTCTCGTATCTCGGCCGCCACGGAATCGCCACCCATCACGACCGTGCCGCCCGGAGTTATCTGCGATGCACCCGATACGATTTCTCCCGACGCGTAGATGATCGCAATCCTGGGCCCGCTTCCATCGCTTAATCCCTGACGATATTGCGCGAATCCCACGGGGTTCCACGCGCCAGTTTTCTGGCGGAAAAAATCCTGCACTTCATCCCAGTACGCCAAACGGTCCACCAGCTTGTTTTGCATCGCGTCTTGCGGCAAGAAAGGCCCCTTTTGCACCAAGTCGGCAAAATGCGCGCGATCCATGTGACGCGCCGACGAAACTTCCGTTAGATATCGGTCATAAAGGCTGGTGAGAAGCGATTCCACTTCCTCGCGATGCGCCGGAGTAAATTTTCTCTCGGTATACTGGTTCGTCGCGGTCTTGAATTCCGCGATGTGATAAAAATCCGGAACGATCTTTAATTTATCGAGCGTACCGCGCAGGAACGTCGCTTCGGCCATCATTCCGCGCACACCGAGCGGATTCGACGGTCCCAGCCAGACCTGGTCGCAACCGGTTGCCACGTAGTATTCCGCGTTCTCTTCGCCGTCGTATCCCAAATAGCAGATGCTCGGCTTCCCGCTCGCGTGGAAGGCGATAAGATGAGAATGAATTTCTTCCAGCTTTGCCCACCCGGTTTCCAGAGGGCCGATTCTTACAACCAGCCCCTCAATTCGGGGATCCCTGCGCGCGGAATCAATAGCATCGTTGATTTCGTGAAGCACAAGCGTCTGCGAGCCGAAGAAAACACTCGAAAGATCCGTGGAGCGCTGTTCTTCGATAGATCCGTTCAGATCGAGAACCAGAACCGAATTCGACGAAATCATCTCGCCGGTTGTGAACGTCCAGTGCGGAACAATCCAGAGGAACAGCACTACGGCCGCAATTACCAGTAAGATCACCAGCGTTCGTCTCTGGCCCCACGTCATTTCTTTCTCCTTCTTCGCATCGCTTCTTCTTCAGCCCTGTCGCCAAAGTACCATCAGGGCAATAAAAATTCCATCACGCTATCACCTGTCCTTCGGTACAGGTACCCCTGCGCTTAGTACAGTTGTATGGATAGAGCAATGCAGCCGACAAACACCACCGCAAGCAGAGCTCGCGTTGTTACCATTTAGAGCGGTCGCAACACTGGCCCCAGCTCGAAAAAGAATTCATCCGCGGAGGATAAGCTCTTGAACAAGCCACTGATGTCCCGCCTGATGGCGCTCAACAAAGAGCTGTTGTTGATTTTTTCGATTATCGCCTTCGCTGCGGTGATCAACTTCTTCGTGGCGGGAGAGCGTCTCGTTCTGACGTTCTATAACCTCCCCACGCTTTTCGCCGCGTACTACTTCGGCCGGACGCGCGCCGTGCAAACCGCCGTCGCATCGATACTAATCGTCTCATGGCTTAACATTATGAACCCCGTGGCGCTGGCCTCCGGTCTGGGCGTCAGCATGCGCCATTTGATTGGCTGGTCCGACGTAGCCATCTGGGGCGGCTTCCTCATCGTGACTGCTTATGCCATGGGCACTCTTTACGAAGTCAAGGAAAGGGGCATGTCCGAGTTGCGCGAAACGTATTTCGGCGTGCTCCAAATCCTTTGCCAGGTCATCTCCAACGACAAATACACTCAGAATCATTCGTTCCGCGTTTCCGTTTACGCCGCTCGCATGGCGGCGGAAATGGGCATGCCGGACGAGCAAATCGAAGACGTACGCGCCGCGGCGCTTCTCCACGATATCGGAAAGCTAGAGGTCAGCCGAAACATCCTTTACAAATCGGCGCGTCTCTCGGAAGACGAAATCGTCGAGGTGCAGGCTCACTTGCCCAGAGGCGTCGAGGCGCTCCGTCCCGTGGCCGTCGGCGGCACCTTGCGTCGCGTACTGCCGATCATTCTTGCCCATCACGATAAATTCGATGGCTCGGGCTATCATCCAACCAAGGGCGAAGATATTCCCATTGAAGCGCGCATCATAACGGTGGCCGATGTATACGACGCGCTCGTCAGCGATCGCCCCTACCGCAAAGCAATGTCTCCGTTCGAAGCGCGCGATATCATCCTGAAGGGCGCCGGCAGCGATTTCGATCCAAAATGCGTCGCCGCGTTCGAATCCGCCTTCCGCGGTGGCAGGATGGAAGTACCTGAAGTATTGGTCTAGTCCCTAAAGCTGTGCCTCGCGCAAGAACCGCGCCGCCTCTTCGGGCGGCGTGGGATTGATGTAAAAACCCGTTCCCCACTCGAAACCCGCCACGCGCGTTAGCTTCGGCATCATTTCCACATGCCAGTGATAATGATCGTTGATTTCCTCCCCGATCGGCGACGTGTGGATCACGTAATTGTAGGCGGGCCGGTTCAGCACCGCGTCCAACCGGCCCAGGAAATCGTGAAACAGTTTTGCCAGGCTCGTGTAAACCGGACTCGCCTGGTTTTCGAATGACGAGTGGTGCTGGAGCGGCAGTATCCATGTCTCGAAGGGAAATCGCGGCGCGTATGGAGCTAGCGCGATAAACTGATCATTGCTGAGAATCACGCGCGTTCCTGTCTCGATTTCCTGCCGGATCATGTCGCAGAAAATGCATCGCTCTTTCACGTCGTAGTATCGGCGCGAATTGTCTACTTCTTCGCGGACGCGTTTCGGCACAATCGGCAGAGCGATTAATTGGGAGTGCGTGTGCTCCAGCGACGCTCCCGCCGCTTCTCCATGGTTCTTGAACAGCAAGATATATCGAAAGCGTTTATCATTTTTCAGGTCCAGAACGCGATCGCGGTATGCCCACAGCACTTCCTCGAGAGCTTTTTCCGGCAGCATCGCCAGTGTGCTTTGATGGTCCGGCGTCTCAATGATCACTTCATGCGCGCCGACTCCGTTCATGCGGTCGAACAATCCCTCTCCCTGCCGGTCCAGATTTCCTTCAATCCCGAGCGCCGGAAATTTGTTCGGAACCACGCGCACGGTCCATCCGGGCGTGTCCTTTCCGCTTCCATTCCTTCCATAGGCCAGTATTTCCGGCGGCGTTTTCAGCTCATTGCCGGGACAGAACGGACAGAACGAACTCCCCTTCATCTGCACGCTTTCGCGGACGAAATCTGACGGCCGCTTCCCTCGGTCGCTTGAGATAATCACCCAACGGCCTGTTATCGGATCCTTACGTAGATCAGGCAATCTTTGCTCCTTCTCACCGAGTGGAATTTCAATTCTTTGCTGCAAAAGCATTTTTGTACAGACGAACCTCCGGCGCACGCCCGGCACGACTCTCAATCGCGACAAGGTCGAACCGCCAGGAAACGTCGCGCGCTCGCCGCTCGGCCATAAAACGCTTCGCCATTCGTTCCAGATGCCTGCGCTTTTCGGCAGTTATGGCTTCTTCTGGTTGCCCCGGATGCTCTTTCGTTCCGGTTCGCGTCTTCACTTCTACAAACGCCAGCACCGAACCATCGTAGCCCACCAAATCGATTTCTCCCTTATCGTCTGGAATTCGGTAATTCCGCGCCACAAAAACATATCCGTGCTTTCGCAAATACCAATACGCGTATGTCTCGCCGTGAATTCCCGTGCGGCGCGCCGCGTCTTTCGATGATTCTCCATCGTGCGACTCAGCCAGCCCATGGCGAGCCGCCAAGCGCACACAGCCAAAAATCGCTCGCGAAATCAGCGGCACTTTCCTATTTTATAACCTCCAATTCGAATTCCATCACTTTTCCCCGAACCACATAGCACAAATAGAATTCCCAGAATCGCCGGAAACGCACCGAGTGGTTGACCAGAAATTCGAATCCCAGATACCGCCACAACTGCAACAGCCTTACGCGAAGCCGCCGCTGCCGCAAGCGTACTCGAGAATACCAGTGATCGTGGCCGTGGATTCCCTCCGGATAAAAATACCGGAACGAAAAACTATTCAAATGCCATTTATGAGTTGGATCGCAAAAAGAACTGAAGTCCGTGTAATGCGGCGTGATTAGCACGATGATCCCGCCCGCCCGCGTCACGCGGTGAAATTCCTCGACCGTACGGATAATATTGTCGACGTGCTCGATCAAATGCGTCGCGCGAACTTCGTCGAACGCATTGTCCCGGAACGGCAGCGAGCCTTCATCCAAATGGCAAAGGACATCGGCCGCAGTGTCCGGGTTCATGTCGATACCTATCGACCCCGGATATTTTTGCTGACCGCAGCCAACATCCAAAATACGACGCAATTCTTCTCCTAAGAAAGTTTCTGATGCTCTAGAGAACCGGCGATCTGCCTGTCTATTCTCGGCTGGCTCATGGTATCACCACGATTCTGCGGCCGGATTGTTCCCGCCGTTGCCACGCCCTTTCAATATCTGCGAGAGGAACTCGCTCGGTCTCGATGCGAAGTTCCCCGCGTACCGCCCGCGCCATAACCTGTTGCATGGCATCCATCAATATCTCGCGCGAAGGTACCCCCGCAGTCCCGAGGATCGTCAATGCCGTGCTGCGTAAGATCGCGGCGGGCAACAAGATTGTCGGTCCAGCACTCTCGCCCGCCTGTACTAAACGCGTCTCCTTCGTTACTGCGGCAAATTCCGGCTTTGTAATCGCCGCAAGGAGGGCCTCCGTAGGGTGCCCCCACAAGTAGTCGATAATGACGTCGAAACCCGTGTCCCCGGCCTCGCGCGCGAATGCCTCCTTGAGTGAGTCCGCGGGCTGGTCAAGCTGGATCGTCGCATCCGCGCCCAGTTCGCGCAACCTGCCGAGCACGCGCTCGTTGCGTCCTGCCCCTGTCACGCGCTTAGCCCCAAGCAGCTTCGCGATTTGCACTGCGAGCTGTCCTGTGACTCCGGTTGCACCCAGGATGAGCACCGTCTCGCCCGGCGCAAGTTTCGCGCGGTGCGTGAGTGATAGCCAAGCAGAAACGCCTGGGTTCGGTAGCGCTGCCGCAGTGTCGTCAGAAATGCCGGAGGGAATGGGGAAGCAAAACGCGAGTGGCACCACGGTGCGCTCTGCCATGGCCCCATAAGGCCGTCTCGGCCCACCAAAGAATACCCGCTTGCCGTCCTCGAGGTCCCCGACTCCGTCCACTCCGCACACCACCGGTAATTCACGGGGGCTGGCATAGTGCGAGCCGCTGGCCAGCTGCTTGTCGACGGCTTTGAGTGAGGCCACACGGACGCGCACAATCGCCTCATCCTTGCTCGCTGTCGGCTCAGCAAACTCCTCGAATCGCGGCGCTTTCCCGATCTCACGCAGTACAGCAGCCTTCAATCTTTCTCCCCCTGGGATTGTGCCCGCACACCGTCAACAACCCGCTAACGCGACCGCTGCACTTCTTCAATGCATTCGCCGAGCGTGCGGACAGCATATTCCGCCTGTTCTTCGTCGATCACAAGCGGCGGTGCCAAGCGTATTGAATTTTCGCCCGCGCCAAGAATCAGCAGCCCTTTGTAAAATGCCCGGTCCACGATTTTGTTTCGCAGGTCAGGCGCCTTCTCTTTTGTGTTTTGATCGCGCACGATCTCGATTCCAATCATCAGCCCCTTGCCGCGAACATCTCCAACAATGGGATAGCGCTCGCTCCAATCAGCCAACCGCTCCATAATGAACTCGCCCATTCGCGCGGCGTTCGCCATGTATTTCCGTTCGACCAGATCAATCGTCGCCAGCGATGCGGCCACACAAATCGGATTGCCTCCAAACGTCGAAGCGTGCGCGCCCGGCGGCCAGTTCATAATACTCGCGCGAGCAATCGTCGCGCACAACGGCATGCCTGACGCGATTCCCTTCGCGACACAAACAATATCCGGGTCGATTCCCGCGTGATCCGACGCCCACCACTTCCCTGTTCGTCCCATTCCGCACTGCACTTCGTCGGCAACAAGCAGAATTCCATGCTTACGGCAAATCCTCTGCAGCTCCCGCAGAAACGCCGCCGGCGCGGACACGTATCCGCCTTCGCCTTGAATCGGCTCCACAAAAATCGCCGCTACATCGGCGGGATCCGTCAGCCGGTGAAACACTTGGTCCTCGAGGAATTCCAGACACTGCTCGGTGGAAGACTCCTCGCTCTGGCCCGGGTCGCGATACGGATTCGGATACGGAATGTGCGCCACGCCTCCCAGCAGCGGCCCAAATCCCTTGCGCTGAACCGATTTGCTTGCGGTCAGTGACAGCGAGCCCATCGTGCGCCCGTGAAAGCATCCATAAAACGCGATGAATTTGTCACGCTTCGTGTGATATCGCGCCAACTTCATCGCCGCTTCGATCGCTTCTGTGCCGGAATTGCCGAAGTAAACGCGCTTGGCATCTTTCCCGGGCGCGATGGACGCCAGCTTCTCCGCCAGCTCCACCATGTTCTCGTAATAAAAATCCGTGCCCGACATGTGAATCAGTTGCGCGGCCTGCTTCTGAATCGCGGCGACGACAGTCGGATGGCAATGGCCCGTCGCGACCACTGCGATTCCCGCGGCGAAGTCCAAAAAGCGATTGCCGTCGACGTCTTCGATCACCGCTCCGCGTCCGCGCTTTGCCACCAGCGGATAGCTGCGCGTATACGACGACGAAACGAATTTCGCATCTCTTCCAACGAGCTTCCTGGCCTTCGGTCCCGGAAGCTTCGTCGCCAAGCGAGGCAATCTCCAACCCGTAGCTTTTTTCATTTCTTCCTCCTGAATTTGGATTTCTTTGCGCCGCCAGCGGAATTCATCGGCGACGCCGTGCAAATGGAGGAAGGGTTGTTAGTCAACGCCAAACAGGCTGGGCCTCTGGCGGGAAGGCACACTGTGCCACGAGGTCGGATTTTCGAATTGCAGTTTCACTTTTTTTTCCAACGGATCCCGCCTTCGCGGGTATCTTCGAGAAGAATACCACGTTCCGCCAGTTCTTGGCGGATCTCGTCCGCGCGCTTGAAGTTTCGCTCCTTGCGCGCCTGCTGGCGCTTGGCAACCAGCGCATCAATTTCTGCTGCGCCCATTTCCGGCGCGCCCGATTCAAATCCGAGCGCGCGAACCTTCGCCGCGTCGTTATCCTCGATCACGGCGAAAATCGCATCGAATTTCCTCATCGCGGCCAGCACATGCGGCGCATCCTGCTGGTGGAATTCGCATCGGTCGATGGCTGTGTTCACATCGCGCACCAGATCGAATATCGCCGCGAGCGCCACCGCCGTGTTCAAATCGTCGGCGAGGCCCGCCTCGAAATCCGCTTCGGCTTTTTGCGCTCGCGCAGCCATACCCGGATTCGCGCCCGCCGGAAACTTCCCTTCCTTAATCCGCGCCACAAAATTCCGCAGCCGCTCGACCGAGCTGGCCGCCTGCTGGATGCTCTCTCCTGTAAAATTAAGCTGCCGCCGGTAAGGCACGGACGCGAGCATGTACCGAATCGTTGACGGTTTATGCCCCTTCTTCAGCAAATCGCGCAGCGTGTAGAAATTCCCGAGCGACTTCGACATCTTCTCGCCATCAATAATCAAATGCTCCGCGTGCAGCCAATATTTCACAAACGGATGGCCGGTCACGCCTTCGCTCTGCGCAATCTCGTTTTCGTGATGCGGAAAAGTCAAATCCACTCCGCCCGTGTGAATGTCCAGCGTCTCGCCAAGATATTTCATCGCCATCGCCGAGCATTCAATGTGCCAGCCGGGACGCCCCTGCCCGATGCGCGTTTCCCAGAAATGCTCGCCCGGCTTCGGCGATTTCCACAACGCGAAATCCCGCGCATCCGCTTTCTCGTAACGGTCCACTTCAACGCGCGCGCCCGCTTGAATTCCGCTCAAGTCCACTTTCGAGAGCTTGCCGTAATCCGGAAACTTCGCGATGCGGTAATAGATCGACCCGTCGCTTCGATACGTCATCCCTTTCGCGTCGAGCTTCTCGATCAACGCGACCATGTCGTCGATATGATCCGTCGCGCGAATCAGATGTTCCGGCGTTTCCAGGCTCAGCGCGGCCATGTCCTCTTTAAACGCCTGAATGTATTTCGCCGTGTAATCGAAAATACTGATGCCCTTCTCCGCGGCGTTTTGAATGATCCGGTCGTCCACGTCGGTCAGATTCATCACGTGGTTCATACGAAAGCCGCGCGAGCGCAGAAATCGCCGCAAAATATCCTGAAACACGAACGTCCGATAATTTCCGATGTGCGCGTAGTCGTATACCGTCGGCCCGCACGTGTACATGCGGACTTCGCCAGGATGCAACGGCGCAAAAACTTCTTTACGGTTGCTCAGCGTGTTTTCGAGCAGGATTTCGCCCATCCCGGCGCTCTTCTCCGTCTTCTCGATTGTGCGCGGCTCGCTCATCTGGCTTTGATCGTTCCTTGCGACAAAAATTGTATTTAGTCGAAGTGGCCATTCTAGC
>DATGJE010000285.1:0-17874 GCA_035295305.1 Candidatus Acidiferrales bacterium
TTCGTCGAACCGGAGGCAGTTCCGCTGCTCAAAGTCAGCGTATCAACAGACGTGGAGTTTGTACCTTGCGTAGCGATCAACGAAACGTCACCGGTCGGCTGCGGGGACGTTGGGGAAACTGAAACGGACACGTTTACGGGCGCGCCGTGTGTGACGTTTACAGCGTTGCCGCCATTCAGCGTCAGAGTGGTTGAAGATGCCGTGAATTTCACCGAACTCCAGCTACTGACCATGTTGTTGGCGTTCACCGAACCGAGCCCGGTCGCCAGGTCGTAGCCCGTGGCCGCGTTGTAGCCGGAGAGGATGCCGTATTGGTCGCCGGAATTTGATGTCGTGCAGTTCAATGTGCCGGTGGCGCAAGGCATCGCAATGGTTCCTGAAGTAACGTCGTTGAAGGCACAGTTGGCTGCCGGCCCAGTGGTCGAATTGCAACTGGATGCCGGTTGTTGCGCGGCTAGTTTATAGAGAATGAAGTTCGGATTGCCCTGGCGTGACGCCATCTTTTGATCTACTAGCGCCAGCAATCCAGCGAACGCGGGGGATGAGGCCGAAGTGCCGCCGATGTTGACGAAGTTCGATGAGTTGCAAGGACCCTGCAGGTCAGCCTCGCAAATTGCGTACGAATTGCCGATGAAGCCGGCGCCGGCGAAGAGCGAAACGTCCGGGAGGTCGCGCTTGCCGTCTCCCGGTACTCCGGCGCCTGTTTGCCAGGGCGGCTTGGTATAACCTCCGGCACAACTTGACGCCGTTGAACCGGCTGGCGCAGTGCAGTTGCTCTTCCCGCCGCTTCCTCCGATGGCGCGCACAGCTCCGGACAATTGCGAGTTGTTGCAATTGCTCTCCGGGTTCGTACTGAAACCGACGCTGCCAAAAGCTGCGTTCGTGCAGGTGTCATTCCATGTAGTTTCGGGAATGTAGCCCTTGGCCGACTCCTGTGTCGTCGGATTATTGGTCGTATTCCAATACAGCAGCGGATTGGAGAAGTCGTTGAAGTCGGTGCCTCCGACGGCGACGTTATACGGTGTAGAGGCAATTCCGTTCACCTGCAATCCGTTCCGTGCGGGCTGCGGGGCGGTGCCCTGAAAGGAATCGCAACTGGCCGAGCCCTCGTCACCGGCGGAGACGAAGACCGAAATGCCCTGTGCCGCCGCCTGCTCCCAGAGATTCTTGTAAAATTGGTTGCCGGCTGTCCCCATGAAAAGTTCACACTGCCCGAAACTCTCGCTCATGATGGGAGCGACGTTGTTGTCCACGATATAGAGCGCTGAAAGATCCACGCCGTCGGTCGTTTCGGTTGACTGCGAAACGACGAGCTTAATTGTTGCGCTTCGAGCGACCGCGCCCGACCATTCCACGTCCAAGTCGGCTTCTGTTTCGTCACCCTGCACGACGCCGGGATCAGGGCCGTCGAGAACGATCTGTGGAGGATTGGGAGGCAGGCCGAAAATGCTGCGAAAATTGGTAACGTCCTGAACGTTTATGTTCGAGCGGCCGACAATGGCGATCGCCTGTCCGTTTCCGTCGATCGGCGGAGTGGCATTCCACAGCGGAAGAACATTGTATATTGTGGCGAAGTCATACGGAGTGACGCTGTTGCAATACAGGGGAGCCCCGCTATTGGGGTTGTTTCCGCACTGGTAGGTAAGCAGCGGTTTTATTCGACTGGATTGTGAGCTCTGCGCCGGTTTGGTGAACATGCTTCCCAGGCGATGCAGCGGTTTTCTGGGGAAACTATCCAAACTGTCGACGCCCATGACGACCGGAGCAAGAGCGGTCGGAATTTGCGGGTCGCTAGCGTTCGCCCAGTACTGGTCGCCGTTGACAACGTAACTGTGAATCGTGGTGTGAAAGGCTTCCTGCACTTGCGCCGCGGTTCCCGAGAACTCAATTACATTGCGACCATTCGACACACTCGTTACCTGAAAGCCGTGGGAGGCCAGCCAAGCAGCGACGGTCTGCACATCCTGGCCGGAAGGACCAAATTGCTGCCCAAACTCGCTCGGGGTAAGCCACTTGTGGAAACTGGGCGACGATTGATCCTGCTGTTCCTGCAGCAATGTCTGGAGCGCCGCTTCCTGGTCGGTGCTTCGCGTCAAGACTAGGAGCATGCGCTGCATCGGAAGGCTGGATGGTGCGGCTCCCTGGTCGAACTCCGGGCGCGCCAAAGGATGCGTGTTACCCGCCAAGCGGGTCAGTTTTATTTCGTTGACTGCTTGAGTGATAAGAGGTTTTGGACCGGGAGTTTGCGCCGAAACCGATCCCGGAAAGGCCACCAGAAGGGAAATCAGAAAGGCGGAGACAGCCAACGCAGTCGGCCGGAATAGATAACTCGAGCCGATGCATCCGGTCGGCACGAGACGGACTGGGTGCCACTCGTGAGTCACGTTTGCCTTTTGCAGGGACGCGCTTGTATACACTTATTATTTGAGGATGTCAATCTGGTGCTGTTCCTTAATCGTAAAGCCTTTATAGTACGAGTGGTCAATTATGTACACAATAGTACGAAAGATTAGCGAAAGACTCGGGTTGGCCGTTGCAGGAAGCAGACGCGGATCGAGGGGAATGCGAGGTGCAGAGGAAATTTCGGGATCAGAAGGTGAGGCGGGCGCCGATCTGGGCGGCGAAGGGGATGCCGACGGTGGTGCCGGGGCCGAAGAAATCACCGAGGGCGCCGGCGGGGACGCGCAACTGGTTGAGGCCGGTGATGGCCTGCGTTTGCGTGCAGGAGGAATTCAGGCAGAACGCGGTGGCATTCGCGAGGTTGTTGACGGGCGTGGGAAGCGCTGCGAGATTCGTGACGTAATTCGCGCCGGGATTGTTGCGGTTGAAAAGGTTGAAGAATTCGACGAAGGGCGTAGCCGTGAAGCGCTCGCCAAGTTTGAACGGACGGCTAACGCGCATGTCAATTTGAATGTAAGGCGTGCCGCGAAATTGATCCATGGTGGTTTGCACGCCATTGACCACGGCGCGGTCATCGAGCGCATCACCGACTCCGTTTACGTCAACGGGAGTCGTGATGGTGAATGGGCGCGCGCTCTCGAATTGAGAGAGCGTGCTGATTTCGAATCCACCGGGCGGGTGAAAAATTCCCGCGACAACGAGCCGATGGCGCACATCTTCGCCCGAAGGGCCGTAATCGCCTTTGGCAAACGCGTCGAGTGGATTGCAAACGCCATTCACATAATCGAAAAGTTCGCCGAGAATGCATCCCCAGGTTTTCGCGCTGCTGAGAGTGTAGTTGACGATCAGGTTCGCCCGCCGCGAAACGTTTCCTTGCAGATGAATGGAAAGCGCGTCGTAGCTCGAGCGATTGTCGCTTCGAAACACGGTCAAATTCGGAACAGCGTTCATCTGGTCAGCCTGATAGTTCGGATCTGAAGTCGGAATCGTTGGCGTGAACAGCGTGAAGCCCGCTTGATATTGGTAGCGGCGATAGCCGTGCACGCCTTGTTCGTGCGTCCAATCGGCGCTGGCGACCCAATTCTTATTGAAAGCGTGTTCCACACCTGCGCTAGCGTGCAGCGCGTAGGGAGTCTTGTAATGCGGATCGATGATGGCGCCCGCGCCGCCGTTGGACGCGCCGGGAATGCAGCCGGGATCGCCGGGATTCACACATGGTCCCGGTGCGGTGTTCACGGCTTGAAATGCAGTGACCCATCCGTTCTGCGCGAGGTCGTTGTAATAGAGGCCGATGCCCGCACGAATCACAGTGCTTTCGGACTCTCCCGGCGAATACGCGATGCCGAGGCGCGGCGCGATTTGCCCGCGGTAATCGTGGGGCGCGCCGTTGATAAGCGGAATTTGCAACGCGCGTAGCGTCAAGAACGCAGGATTTTGCAATTGCGATTGGCCCGAGGCCGTGAAGAGGCCGAACGTCGTGTCGTAGCGAATTCCCGGATCGATGGTGAGATGCGGGGTCAGGCGCCAGAAATCCTCGGCGTAAAAACCGAGGCGCTGGACGTTTTGCGAAAAGCTGCCATTGCCGGCGGGAGTGCTGGCGCAAGTGGTTCCCGGCGTGGGCTGCAAACCACCACTTGGCGTGCACGTGCGGTCCACTGTGAACTGTTGCGGATTACCCAGATAATCCGTGGGGTTCATGGCGAATGTCGTGAGATTCTCCGCAGTTCCCGAGAGCGCGCCGCTCAAAACTGGTTCATGGATGAAATCGATTCCGAAGCGCGGATTGTGCTTGCCGGTGGCGTGGCTGACGTCGTAGCGGAACTGATATTTCTCCTGATTGCGCAAGACGGGGAACGCAGTGATGGGCGTGACAAATTGATTGTCGCCAAACGTTTCGAAACCAGAGATGGTTTGAAACGTGGAACTGAACGGAAACGCGAGTGCAAATCCGAAATTCGAATTGCGGGCCTCAGTTAAATGCAAGCCGCTGGCGTCAAAGGTGAAAGAGCCAAGCCAGGTGGGATTGAATGTGAATTGGTTGCTGATGACCATATTCAGATAATTGTTGTGCCAGTCCGCGCCGGTGGATGGGAGAGTGGCCTGCTGAACGGCAAAATTTTTGGTGGTGTAGTTGTCCTCCGAAGCGCGCAAGAACCATTGCGAACGAGTGGACTGAGTCCAATCGATTCGCGCGCTGCCGAGATAATCGCGAAACGGAACAGGGACGTTATTGGGAACGGTGATGGAATTCACGCCGGGAATCAAGCCTTGAGCGGCCAGAGAGGCGAGGGCGTTGAATTGCGCGAGACTCGCCGGGCTATAAGCGATGCTGGCATTTTCATGGTTGTATTCGAAAGAGGTGAAGAACCAGAGCTTGCTCTTCACAATCGGGCCTCCCAGCGTTGCGATGTAATCCTGAGAGGAGAAAGGCTGCTTGGGCAGCGGCGCGGGATTCTCGATGGGATAACGCGCATCGAGAGCAGCAGCGCGTTCGGTAAAGGCAGCGTTGCCATGCCATTGGTCGGCGCCGCGCTTGGTGGTGATGACGACGGAGCCGCCGACAGTGCGGCCGGTGTCCGCATTTTGCTGCGAAGTTTCGACGGCAAATTCCTGGACGGCATCAGGGGAAAAGTTCTGCAGGAAACCGCCGATGTAGTCATCAGAATTGTCGCCGCCGTCGACGTTGAGAACGTCGTTGAGTCCCGAACTGCCGCCGAAGGAAACTGCCGTGATGCGCGCTTTGGTGGGATCGGAAGGCTCGACGGGTTCAGTGCCGGGAACGAGAAAAGCGATGTTGGCAAAAGTGCGATGAGCCAAGGGGATGTTTTCGAGGTCCTGAGCCGACACGGCGCCGCCGTGAACGGCGCTGGTGATATCGATTGGCTCAGTGGTGATGGAAGAAGCCTCGGCCTGAACCGTGACGCTCTGCTGAACGGGAGCGGGTTTCAAGGTGACGCTGACGTCTTGAACGGAGCTGACGACAGCGGAGACGTCGGAGGTGACGTCCATAAACCCGGGCGCGGAAACGGTCAGGCGGTAGGGCCCAGGGGGAAGATCGGCGAGGCGAAATTCACCCTGCGCGTCGGAGATGGCCTGGCGCTCGAAGGAAGTTTGCAGCGAGCGAGCAACGATTCTCGCGGAGGGAACACGCGCGCCGGTGGTGTCCACGATTTCGCCGACGATGCTGCCGCGAAAATTCTGAGGGCGCGACAAAGGCGCCAGAAAAATCATGGCAAAAAAGAAAATAACGGCGGAGCGGGTCAATTTCGCGCGCGCATGCCAGCCGACGAGTATGAGTGACGGTTTCATTTCATTGCGCAGATTACTTTGCAGGAGAAACTACTACCACGGGCCGTATTTCACTGAATCGAAGTTCGGTGATTTGAAGCTCAGGCTTATCGAATGAGGTGTTCGAGCAGGCGATGCACGGAGTAAAGCGTGGCTGGGCGCATCATTGCAGCCACCACGAGGCTGGCGACGACGAGAGAAATGCCGGCGACCAGCGCGCGCATTTTGCGAGGCGTCTTTTCGGCAGGCGCTTCCAGGCCCAGCAGGCGATCGACGCGGATGAGAAGATCGCGGCCATCCTCGATCAGGCAGCTGACGAGCAAGAAGGTTCGCGGAGATGCTCCCATCTGCGCGACGCGGACAAGCGCCTCAGCGAGCGAAAGCGAGCGTTGCGAGTCTCCCGCCGCGGCGCGGTCGTCGGCGGCCCATTCAGTGAAACGCGCCCACGAGCGATCCACGGCGGCGAAGCCTCGCGAAAGCGGGTAAATGCTGGGCGCCAGAAGCAAGAGGAAACGCTTCAGGTTGTCGCGCGAAAATTGGTGGGCGCGCTCGTGTTCCAGAGCCGCGTCGAGTTGATGAGGCAAGAGAGCTTGCAATACGCCGCGCGACACCACTACTCGTGGCCGGAATACGCCCGCGAGAGCAAGTACCGCGCCTTCGGTGTCTACGACGAGCAGGGGCGCTTGCTCGTGCGAGATAAGCGTGGCGTTGCTTTGCCGTTCGCACTGGCGGCAGTAACGAAGGGAGATAAAAATGGCGCGCAGAACTCGCGCGAGGGAAAGAATCCAGAGCGCGACGCCGAGAAGAGCCGCGAAGCAGCACGCGATGCCGACGCGTTCCGCGTTGGCATCCGGCTCAAGCCACAAATAGCTGGGCACGCAAAGCGCGGAGACGATGAAAGCGGCGACGGCGACGGGCGACAGGCGCACGACAAGCAGCAAGCGCGCGGCGAAACGCGGCTTGAGCGATTCGCCCAGCCGGATGGCAGAAGGCGCAACGAGCCACGCGGCCACGCTTAAGACCGCGTAAATCAGGAAAAACGACGCGAAGCAGAGACACACCAGCCGCAGGATATAAGGAAGAATCATGAGCGGCCTCGACGAAAAAGCTCTTTGCGTTTCCGGCGTATTCTCTTTTCGAGCGCATCGAGAAGGGCTTTGTCATACTGCCCCACCGCTTCCACTAGGCACGAGATCAGCAAATCGCGCGAAGGTTGCGGTCCCGCGAGAAAGCCGGCGACGAGATCGCCGGCGCGTTTGCGCTCCCATTCTTGCGGTGAGAGGCGCGGCGAATAGAGAAAGGCGCGTTCGGATTTGCGGCGATTCAGCAAATCTTTCTTGTAGAGGCGGTCGAGCGTGGTCATGACGGTGGTGTATGCGAGAGTGCGTGGAAGCTGGTGAACCACGTCCCGCACGCTCGATTCGCCGCGCGACCAGAGAACCTCCATCACGCTGACTTCGAGGTGGCCGAGCGCGAATTGTTGAGCGTCGGCGCCTTCTTCGCGCGTATGCCCGGTTTCCAGAAAGCGGATCATTGGTTCATCGGCCGTCTTTGAAGGCTGTCCCTCAGAACCAAAAGATTCTAGACCTACTCACGCCAGAGTAAAACAAATTTGTGTTTGAGAGTGGCTTTCTGCTGCGCCAAAACATCTTAATTTTGGGGCGGGACATGAGCGCGTTGATTTCCTGCAGCCTTGAGCTCAGCCGCCCGGTGAAAATTTACAAAGCGAGGTCGCGCGATGTCTCGGGGGAATCGTAAAAGCCGGTCATTCATTCTTAGGGCAGCTTGGACAGGTCCCGTAATTCTTCTGGCAATTATAGCGATTACAGCAGGCGCCAGTCTTTCAGCGGAAGCTCAAGGGTCGAATTCGAAGGCGGACGCGAAAGCCGGTTCGAACCGTGACGGAAAAATCGACGCGCAACAACTGGCGCGCGACGTGCTCACGAACGAACTGAAGGCGGAGCAGAGGGACAATACTTTGTGGAGATTCCGAAAAGCGGAGTGGCAAAATGGCAAAGAGCAACTGTACGACGTGATCGAAACGAAGCATGGCGACGTCAGCCGGCTGTTGGCCGAGAATGGCAAACCACTGAACGCAGAGCAGCAGCGTGCCGAAAATGCGCGGATTCAGAAGTTAACGAACGAATCGGACGAGATGAAGAAGCAAGTGCAAACGCTAAAACAAGACGGCGACCAGGAAACAAAATTACTTGCAATGCTGCCGGACGCGCTGCTGTATCACTATGCGAGCAAAAAAGGCGATCTGGTGACGCTGACGTTCAAACCCAATCCTAAATTTCACGCCTCCTCGCACGAGGCGGAAGTGTTTCATCATATGTCGGGCGTGATGGTGCTGAACACCAAGGTGAAACGACTGGTCGAATTGCGGGGACGCCTGAACAGCGAAGTGAAATTCTTCGGTGGAATTCTGGGGCACTTGGATAAAGGCGGAACGTTTGCGGTGAAACAGGCGGATGTTGCAGGCACGCACTGGGATATGACGCTGCTGGACACGGAATTGAATGGCAAAGCGCTGTTTTTTAAAACGATCGCCGTGCATGAAAAGAGAGTCGAATCGAATTACCAGCGCGTGCCGGAGGACATTACCGTGCAGCGGGCGGCGCAAATGCTGAGGAAAGACAAGACGGAATCTGCGGCGATACCATCGAAGAAGACCGCAACGAACTAGGAAGCACTCATCCGGCGAGGCGACGTCATTCTCCGATTCAGCCATTCAGGGCGAGAAGCACCGCGTTAAAGTCGATTTTTCGCCCATTCAGTGTGTTGAGTTCCATCGCATTCCCGACTTGTTTAGTCCTGTTTTAAATCTATGTTAACATAGGGTTTGCAGCAATCGTTGTGCTTGACACGATGGGCTAAACACGCCTAGAATGAATATGCGACTGGGTGGGTCGTATATCCAGTCAGGTCGCTCCCATCATGTTGAAGCTATCGAAAAAATCGGATTACGCGCTGATCGCCTTGAAGCATTTGGCGACGCACCCGAATGACGGCTCGTGCAGCGCTGCGGACATTGCTGAACTGTACGGCATTTCCGCGCCGCTGATGGCCAAGGTGCTCCAGAAGTTGGCGCGGGTGGGTCTGGTGGTGGCGCGGCACGGCTCCAGCGGCGGATACACACTCGGGCGCGACGCGCGAACCATCACGGCGCTCGAAACGATTAACGCGATTGACGGGCCAGTGTCGCTGACATCCTGCGTTACGCACCATGGCAACTGCGATCAAACGCACACCTGCACGATTAAAGAGCCTCTTCGCAAAGTGAATCACAGCATTCTTGAGATGCTGAGCAAAGTCACAATTTCACAAATGGCTGACGACGCCCCGGCTTCCGAGGTGGTCGAGCTGAGAGTTTAGGGGAGATGAGGAATGGCAATTAAACTACCGATTTATATGGACAATCATGCGACCACTCCAGTGGACCCGCGCGTGGTGGATGCGATGCTGCCCTATTTCACGGAGAAATTCGGGAACGCGGCGAGCCGCAACCACGCGTTTGGATGGGCGGGCGAAGAAGCGGTCGAGAACGCGCGCGCGCAAATCGCGCAGTTGATCGGCGCGACGCCGAAGGAAATCGTGTTCACGAGCGGCGCGACCGAGTCGGACAATCTGGCGATTAAGGGTGTCGCGGAGATGTATCGCGAAAAGGGCAATCACATCATCACCCAAGTCACCGAGCACAAAGCCGTGCTCGACACTTGCAAGCGCCTCGAAAAAGAAGGCTACGAAGTGACGTATTTGCCGGTGGAGAAGAGCGGACAAATCAATCTGGATGATTTGCGCCGCGCCATAACGCCGAAGACGATTTTGATCTCCATTATGTATGCCAACAACGAAATCGGCGTGATTCAGCCGGTTGCGGAGATTGGCAAGATCGCGAAAGAGAAGGGCGTTTTCTTCCACAGCGACGGCGTGCAGGCCGTTGGCAAAGTTCCCGTGGACGTGCAGAAGGATGGCATTGATTTGCTTTCGATTTCCGCGCACAAGCTTTACGGGCCGAAGGGCGTGGGTGCGCTGTACGTGCGGCGCAAGAATCCGCGCGTGCAATTAACGGCAATGGTCGATGGCGGCGGACACGAGCGCGGCATGCGTTCGGGAACGCTGAACGTCCCGGGCATCGTGGGATTCGGCAAGGCGTGCGAGCTTTGCCGTCTGGAAATGGCCGAGGAAACGAAGAAGTTGAGCGCGCTGCGCGACCGGTTGAAGGAAGCCATCATGTCGAAGTTGGACGAAACGTTCATCAACGGCACGATGGAGCATCACCTGCCGCACAACATCAATATCAGCTTCGCATACGTCGAAGGCGAATCGCTGCTGATGGGCATCAACGACGTCGCGGTGTCGAGCGGTTCGGCTTGCACTTCGGCGACGCTGGAACCGAGCTACGTGCTGAAGGCGCTGGGCGTCGGCGAAGATTTGGCGCACACGTCGATTCGATTCGGAATTGGGCGGTTCAACACGGAAGAAGAAGTCGATTACGTGGCGAATCGCGTGGTCGAGACCGTGAACCGTTTGCGCGAACTTTCGCCGCTCTACGAAATGGCCAAGGAAGGCACGGACGTGAGCAAAATGAACTGGAAGACGGCGTAAAGTTTTTGCGGGGGCTGGGGAACCGGAAAGAGTCTGATCAAATTTGCTGGAGGGAATGATGGCTTACAGTGACAAAGTAATTGAGCACTACAACAATCCGCGCAACGTCGGGTCGCTCGACAAGAAAGATCCGAACGTGGGCACGGGACTCGTCGGCGCGCCGGAATGCGGCGACGTGATGAAGCTGCAAATGAAAATCAATCCCGACACGCGCGTGATCGAGGAAGCGAAGTTCAAGACGTTCGGCTGCGGCTCGGCGATCGCAAGCTCTTCGCTCGCCACCGAATGGGTGCGTGGCAAGACCGTCGAAGAGGCGCTATCGATCAAGAACACGGACATCGTCCGCGAACTCTCGCTGCCGCCAGTGAAGATCCACTGCTCGGTGCTGGCCGAAGACGCGATTAAGGCCGCCATTTCCGACTGGAAGAAAAAGGCCGGCGAAGGCGACGCTGCCGCGCAAACCAGTGCAGCGCAGGCGCACAGTTAACAACAGGGAATCGCACGATGCCGGGCGGACGATTTGTTTGGCGGCCGCCAGCGGGGGGCGAGGGCCATGATTCACGTCACGGAAAAAGCGGCGGAGAAAATCCGCGAATTGCTGGTTAAGGAAGGCGTACCGCCCGACTCGGGTGGGTTGCGCGTGGGCGTTCAGGGCGGCGGGTGCTCGGGCCTGTCCTATGCGATGCGCCTGGAGACACGGGCGCGCGACCGCGACAAAGTGATCGAGGAAAATGGCGCGCGCGTTTTCGTGGACGCGAAAAGCTTTCTGTATCTCGCCAATACGACACTCGATTTCGAAGAGACGCTTGTGCGACAGGGATTCGTTTTCCAGAATCCTCAAGCGACGCGAAGCTGCGGCTGCGGGAGTTCCTTCACAGCCTGATTTTGTTCTGCTTCTTTTTGCAACGTCCGCGGCGGGGAAACTGAATGATCTTGAATGCCGCGAACTCAGTCGTCTCGCCAAAAAATCGCTTGGGAAATCATACATGAGCTCCACAAAAACACAGACCGGCGCTGCGCCCGCTCAAGCTTGTTGGAATTGCAAGGCGGTTGCCGGTGGCGGGCATTTTTGCGTGGCGTGCGGCAAGATTCAACCGCTTGCCGATGGCGCGGATTATTTCGCGTTTTTCGGGTTGCCGCAAAAACTGAAAATCGACGAGGCGGAGCTCGAACGGAGATTCCATCAATTGAGCTGGAAGCTGCATCCGGATAATTTCGTGAAGGCGTCGGGGTTCGAGCGAAGTTTGGCTTTGGAGCGTTCGTCGGAATTGAATGATGCGTACCGGACGCTGCGCGGGCCGATTCTGCGCGTCGAATATCTGTTGCTGCGCGAAAAGGTTCGCAAAGAGGGCACCACGAAGCAGCAGGCGCCTCCGGAGCTACTCGAAGAGGTCTTCGAGTTGAATGAATCGCTCGACGAATTGCGCGAGGCAAGAAATGACGGTGCGGATTTGAGCGAGTTGCGAGGCAGGCTGGCGGAAGCGCAAGCGAATTTTCAGGAGAAATTAGAAGAGGTCGACGCGGAGCTGCTGGACGTCTTTGGCGAATGGGATGCGGCTGTGGATGCAGGCGCGGACGACGCGGAACGCCACAAGCAGATGGCGAAGTTGAATGAAGTGCTGAACCGGCGTTCGTACATCAGAAATCTGGTGCGCAATGTCGCACAGGAATTAGAGGCTTAGAAAAAGTTCATGGGAAAGACAGTTGGAATTGACTTGGGGACCACGTTCAGCCTGATCGCGTTTGTCGATCCGGCGACGGGCGAGCCGCGGTGCATTCCAGGGCCGTATGGCGAGACGCTGTGTCCGTCCGTGGTGAGCTTGGACGCGAACGGCACGATTGTCGCGGGCGAGCCGGCGCGACGCCGGTTGCTGACGCAATCGAACCGCACGATTTATTCGGTGAAGAGGCTGATGGGACGCGGCGTCGACGATGTGCGCGACGAACTGAAGATTTTTCCTTTCCGCATCGACGAAAAAAGCCGCGGTGTGATTCGCGTGAAGTTGGGCGACAAGTATTTTACGCCGCCGGAGATTTCCGCTTTCATTTTGCGCGAGCTGAAATCATGGGCTGAGGATTTTTTCAAGGACACGGTTGACCGCGCGGTGATCACCGTGCCTGCATATTTCAACGACGCGCAGCGGCAAGCGACGAAAGACGCGGGACGGCTCGCGGGCCTCGAAGTGTTGCGGCTGGTGAACGAGCCGACCGCGGCGGCGCTGGCGTACGGCCTGCACAAGCAGCGGCGTGGCTGCGTGGCCGTATATGATTTTGGCGGCGGCACGTTTGATATTTCAATTTTGAAACTGATTTCGACGACCGAGGGCGACATTTACCAGGTGCTTGCCACGAATGGCGACACGCATCTGGGCGGAGACGATATCGACAACGCGCTCTCTGCAATGGCGCGGCAGGAAATCGAGAAGAAATATCACGTCGATTTTGAGCGGCATCCGGAAACCGTGCAGGAATTGCGCAAGACGTTGATTCACACGAAGCACAAGCTTTCGAGCGGCGAGCGTGCGACGATTCGGTTTGTGTTGCCCGACGATCGCATCTATACCCGTCAAATCACGCGCGCCGAATTCGAAGAAATGATTGCGCCGATCATTGCGCGGACCATGGCGCCGGTGAAAATGGCGCTGGCCGATGCGAAAATGCAGCCGTCGGAAATGGATGAAGTGGTGCTGGTGGGCGGATCGACGCGGATTCCTCTGGTGCGCAAAACGGTCGGCGATTATTTCGGACGCGCGCCGCATTGCGAATTGAATCCGGACGAAGTGGTGGCGCTGGGTGCGGCGGTGCAGGCGGATATTCTGGAGAGCGGCGTGAAGAATATGCTTCTGCTTGACGTGACGCCACTTTCTCTGGGGATCGAAACGATGGGCGGCGTCGTGGCCAAACTGATTCCGCGAAATTCGACGATTCCGGCGAGCGCACAGGAATTGTTTACGACAGGCGTCGACAGCCAAACGGGAATCGATATTCACATTTTGCAGGGCGAGCGCGAATTGGCGGCCGATTGCCGGTCGCTCGCGCGATTTCAATTGAAGGTTCCGCCGGGGCCCGCGGGTTTGGCGCGCATCGAAGTGAAATTCCTGATCGACGCGAACGGGATTCTGCAAGTGGCCGCGCGGGATTTGCGCACAGGCGAGCAAAGTACGCTGGAAGTGCAGCCGAGTTACGGGCTGACGGACGCCGAGATGGAACGGATGCTCGAAGAGTCAATCGAATTTGCGGAGCAGGATTTCGAGCAGCGGCAGATCATCGAAGCGCGCAACGAAGCTGACGCGATTTTGCGCGCGACGGAGAAAGCGCTTTCGGGCGTGCACGCCGAGGGGCTTTCGCGCGAGGAACGCGCCGCGATTGACCAATCCGTTGTGGCGCTCCGCGAGGCGGCTGCGGGAACAGACTACAAATTGGTGCGCGCACGCATTGACGAACTGAATCAGGCAACCATGAATTTGGCGGAAATGACGATGAACAAGGTGCTGCAGGCGGCGGTTGGCGGTAAGAGGATCGACGAAGTTTAGTCCGGCGAAAGTTTTGGAAGTGAGGCGCAATGGGCGGCAAGAATCCGTATATCGAAGAGACAAAGTACACGACGGCGACGCAGAAATTCAAAGTGACCTTCGCGAAAGAGGGAAAAACCATCGAAGTCGACCCGGCGAAATTTCCATACGGGCATGACGGCTTGCCGGGCAGCATTCTCGACATCGCCACGGGATTTCACATGGGACTCGACCACGCGTGCGGCGGCGTTTGCGCGTGCTCGACGTGCCACGTGATCGTCCACGAAGGGCTGGAATCGTGCAACGAAGCGACCGACGCGGAACTGGACCAGCTTGACGAAGCGCCCGGCGTGACGCCGAAGTCGCGGCTCGGCTGCCAGTGCGTCCCGGACGGTACGAAGGATATTGTTGTCGAGATTCCGTCGTGGAATAAGAATTACGCGAAGGAAGCGGAACACTAAGAAGCAGAATCTTTGCGTGGAATAGCAACATCCATATAACTCGCATGTGAATCGAAGGACGGAGAGTGACGATGCCGGGCACTTTTGACTGGGATAACGCGGAAGAAATCGGGATCCGGCTGGTGGAAAAATTCCCGGGCGTGGATCCGTTGACGGTGCGCTTCACCGATTTGCACAAATGGGTGACCGAGCTCGACGGATTCACGGGCGACCCGGCGCTGTCGAACGAAGGCAAGCTGGAAGCCATTCAGATGGAGTGGTACGAGGAGTATAAAGAGAGCAAGGAATAAATTTCGTGACCGTGGAAAGAGGAAACGAATGAGCGATGCAGAGCTGCGGTATCCAGTTGGGAAATTTCAGCCGAATGCGACGCCGTCGGACGACGACCGACGAAAATTAATCGCGCAAGTGGAAGAGGCGCCGAAGAAGCTGCGCGCAGCGGTGAAGGGATTGACGCGCGAGCAGCTTGCGACTCCGTATCGCGACGGCGGCTGGAGCGTCCAGCAGGTGGTGCATCATCTCGCAGACAGCCACATGAACGCGTACGTGCGGTTCAAGCTGGCGCTGACGGAGGACGAGCCGATCATCAAGCCCTACAACGAAACGCGCTGGGCGGAGTTGAGCGATTCGAAAACCACTCCGGTAGAGACTTCGCTCGCGATGTTCGACGCGCTGCACGAGCGCTTGCTCCATCTGATGCGCGGAATGAGCGCGGCGGAGTTTGCGCGCAAGATGAAGCATCCGGAGCGCGGCGCAATGTCGCTCGACGATACGCTGGGATTGTACGCGTGGCATGGAAGGCATCACGTCGCGCACATTACCGGCCTTCGCGAGCGCAAGGGCTGGAAATAGCGAAAATCGAAACTCGAAAAACAGAACTCGCAATTGACCACGAAGCCGGAAGCGAGATGAGCTGACGCCGGCATCTCTCGCGAGCATAGGCTGGCCGTTTTTCGAGTTTCGATCTTCGAGTTTCGCGCATCACGAAGTCGTCCTTGTCAATTTCTCCGGCATCTTCGATAATCGATGGACGTTTCTACGCGTTAGTCCGTGGCGCCATGGTGCAATGGTTAGCACATCGCCCTTTCAAGGCGGTAATACGGGTTCGACTCCCGTTGGCGCTACCATGATTTCTTGGTCAGCTCCTCCCGGCATCACCCAGGCTTCGATAAGATGACATGGTATTCTTTCCTACCGTGATTGACGAACCGCCTAAGCTTGACGCCAGTGTGATAACAGAACCTTTGGATTCGATGCTCGTTGCTCTGGCGCATAAGGTTGAAAGGCAGTGGCCAACTGGTCTCTCAGCAATAGTAGGAGCGCGGGAGCTCTTCTTGTTAACTTTGAGGGTTGCCGATGTGACGTATCGCTCTATACGATGGCTTTGCGCAGATAGGCCGCCAGACCCAAACCGACGCGTTGAGTACTGCCTTTCTGTTCCGTCGTTAAATCGGACGATTCTCGATAATCTCTTCACGGTTATATTCGTTTTGGAAGACATTCCAATTCGGTGCGTCTGGTATCACAAAGCGGCGTGGCGCGAAGAGCGTATTGAGCTCGACAGATACCGCAAGGAATACGGCCACTTACCAGAATGGCAGGAGTGGCTAGGTCGCCTAAAGGAGCACTCGGAACTGGGAATTGCGATGCTTGGCCTGTCCGAGCAGGAGGTCGAGCAGTCCTCAGTTATTAATCGCTGGCCAAATCCCGGATTGATGGTGAACTATGGCCTCAAACCGGACGCACCTGTGCCGTCGAGTCGCAATTTCATGCGATATCTAAACGATTGGTTCTATGCTGACCTGTCACAGCAAGCGCACTTGGGCGGCACTGGATTGATGAAGCGGGCATCGGCCCTGATACTTGAGCGCAATGACATCGAGCGGGAGAAAACACTAACAAAGAACAAATATTCCTGGCTGGGGCAGAGTTTTGCTCTGATGCTCGCCCTTGCTTCAGAAATGGAAGCAAGTTTTCATTTCGGATTGAAAGAGAGAATAAACTACCTGTGGGGGTTAGTCGATTCCGTCATTGTCGTGGCGAAAGAAATGCACGACAAACGATATCGTGAATTAATGAGATTCAGTCAGTGATGTACATTAAGGTGTCGCCTTCATGAAAACTTGGCAGACGTGGATTTGGATTCTAGTGGTGGGCGTGGCGTGGGTTTTTGCACTACGTCAAGCCGTCATCGGCGCGTGGACCACCAGTCAAATCGTAGGCATGGCCGTCGCGGTTCCGGCGTTTTGTCTATGGGCGCTGGCCCGATTGCAACTCGGGAAATCGTTTTCGATCAGCGCACAGGCCAAAGGGTTGGTGACGCACGGGCTGTATTCTAAGATTCAAAATCCCGTGTACGTGTTTGGCGGGATCTTCATCGCGGCGGTAATCGTCTTCATAGGAAAGCGGCAGTGGCTTTTGATTTTCCTCATTTTGATTCCCATGCAGGTGATGCGCATTCGCGCGGAACGGCGCGTGCTCGAAGCGAAATTCGGCGACGCGTATCGCGAGTATCGCAAGCGCACCTGGTTTTAGTCCTCGCATCGCACGCCAATGCCAATCGACAAACAAAAAACGTTGAAGCTACTCGAAGAATTGGTGGCGATCGATTCGGTGAATCCCACGCTGGTGCCCGCTACCCACCAGGGCGGGCAGGCGGCGGGCAGGCCGAACGCGCCGGGCGAGCAACGGGCGTCAGAGCATGTCCGTGATTTTTTGCGCGCGAATGGAATCGCGGCGGAACTGGAAGAGGCAGCGCCGGGACGTCCCAACGTGATTGCGAGGATCCCACCCTTCGCAAAAAACGCTCAGGATGGGGCACCCGCAAAAGATGGAAGTAAGAAAGCAGGATTGCTAATTGTCGCGCACGTCGACACGGTGGGCGCGGGCGACATGCGCGAGCCGTTCACGCCGCGCGTGCGCGACGGAAAAATGTACGGGCGCGGAGCGCTCGACATCAAGAGCGGCGTTGCGGCAATGTGCGCGGCCGCCGCGGAAATTGTGCGCGAAGGCGCGTGGCTCGCGCGGCCGCTGATGATCGCAGGAGTCGTCGACGAAGAATGCAACTCCATTGGCACGGAAGCGCTGCTGCGCCGCGGGCACACGGCGGAAGCCGCGATTGTGCTGGAGCCGACAGATTTGAAGCTCGTCGTCGCGCATAAGGGCTACGCGTGGTTTGAAATTGTGACGCACGGGCGCGCGGCGCATGGCAGTTTGCCCGCCGAAGGACGCGACGCGATACGCATGATGGGGCGCGTGCTGGTGGCGCTCGACGAGTTGGAAACGCGGCTCGCTTCGCGCGCGCCGCATGCGCGGCTGGGAAACGCGTCGCTGCACGCGTCGTTGATCGAGGGCGGGCAGGAGCTTTCGAGCTATCCGGCGGAGTGCCGTTTGCAACTCGAACGGCGCACGCTGCCGGGAGAAACAGAGCAAAGTGCGGAGGCGGAATTGCGCGCAATGCTCGTGGGACTCGAAAAGCAGGACGCGGAATTTCGCGCGACGCTGCGCGAAGGATTGGGCGCGCGTCCGGCATATGAGATTTGCGAAGATTCCCCACTCGTGCAACGCGCACGCAAAATCATCGCCCACGTTTGCGGCGCGTG
>DATGJE010000286.1:0-4173 GCA_035295305.1 Candidatus Acidiferrales bacterium
TGGCTTATGGAGGAAAATATGGTCAGCGATCTCTTGATTCGCTTGCGCAACCTGTTCCGTCGCACCGCCGTCGAAAGCGAACTTGATGAAGAGCTGCGCTTCCATTTCGAGCAGCAGCTCGAAAAATTCCTCCAGTCCGGCTTGCCTCTGGCCGAAGCCCGCCGCCGCGCCCGCCTCACCATCGGCGGCCACGACCAAATCAGGGAGGAGTATCGCGACTCAAGCGGCGTCCGCTTCCTCGAAACCCTCGCCCAAGACATTCGTTTCGCCGTGCGCATGTTGCGCAAATCCCCCGGCTTTACGACTGTCGCCGTCCTCACCCTCGCCCTCGGCATCGGCGCCAACACCGCCATCTTCAGTATTGTCGAAGCGCAAATTTGGAACCCTTTGCCATTTCCTGACTCCAAGCATCTCCTCTTTGTCGGCAGGACCGACGCGAAACGTCCGCATCGAACTTTCATGATGTCTGCCGCCGACTTTCAAGATTGGCTACCCCAAGTGAAGGATTCGTTCGTAAGTGTCTGCGCATTTCAGGGCTCGGACTACCACGCGACGCCGGGCACGGATACGTCGGAGATGGTTACAGGCCGCCCCGTCTCTTCCACTTTTTTCGAAACGCTCCGCATGCCGCCAGCAATCGGCCGCGCGTTTCTGCCCGGAGAGCAGCAACCAGGGCATGATCACGAGGCGATACTCAGTCACGCTTACTGGAAGAGCCGCTATGCATCGAACCCCAAGATTATCGGGACGTCGATCGTACTCGACGGCTCGGCTTACACCATCGTTGGCGTTGCTCCCAGCGGCTTGCGCTTCGAATTCTTCGGCGATCCTGACATGTATGTTCCGCTCCTGCTCACTCATCGGAATAGGCTGAGCCGCAGCGGCACGGGACTTCTCATTGTCGTCCGCGAGAAACCAGGAATTTCTCTGTCCGTTGCGCAAGCGCAAATGGACGTAATCGCCAAACAGCTTGCGGCTCAATATCCACAAGAGAATGCCAACCGCGGCATCAAGCTGCAAAGTCTGCGCGAAGCTTTCGACGGTCCGCACCAGGGATTATTCCTTTTCGCTGGCGCGGCAGGGCTTGTCCTGCTGATTGGTTGCGCGAACGTCGCGAGCCTCTTGCTCGCGCGCGGTCTTGCGCGGCAGCACGAGTTCGCGATTCGCTCGGCGCTCGGCGCCGGGCGAGCCGCTCTACTGCGCCAGTTGCTCGTTGAAGGCGGACTGCTCGGCATCATCGGCGGCGGGCTCGGAGTGCTGGCCGCAATGTGGGGTGCAAACACTCTGAACGCGCTGATGCCGGCCGATTTTCTTTTTCGGCAAGTTGCGCCGCAGCTCGACGGTCGCGTTCTCGCGTTTGCTCTGGCGATTTCACTCACGGCCGCAATCCTGTCGGCGCTGGCGCCGGGTTTTTTCGCTTCGCGTGTGAATTTGACCAGCGCACTGCAATCCGGCGCCCGAGGACTCTCGGGACCCGCTGGACACCGGCGCTTGCGCAGCGCGCTCGTAATTGCGGAAGTCACTCTCGCCGTCGTGTTACTTTTTGGCGCGGGACTTTTTCTGAACAGCTTTGTGCGCCAGATGCGTGCGCCGCTCGGCTTCGATCCGCACAACCTGATTTCTCTGGCCCTGACTTTTTCTGATAAGCGGTACGCGCAGCCCCAAAATCTCTGGCTCGCCGAGCAGCAAATCCTCGAGCGCGTCCGCGCTGTTCCGGGCATCAAGGACGCCAGCCTTGCCTCGCAGATTCCTTTCGCCGGCGGCATCGGCGCGGATTTCACCATCGTTGGCCAACCAGCCCCGCCGATTGCCGAAAGACCGAGTGCGCTTTTCAGCAGCGTAACGCCCGATTATTTTCAGCTTCTGAAAATTCCCATTCTGGCGGGCCGCGAGTTCACCGCCGAGGACGCGCCAGGCTCCGCGACCGTTGCGCTCGTAAATGAAAATTTCGTTCACGACTATCTGAACGGCAAAAAACCGCTGGGCGTCGAATTGGACATTTTTGACGAGGGCACCTTGGACAGAAAATCTCGCGTCCGAATCGTTGGTGTAGTCCAAAACACGCATATGTTCGGTCCGAATGAAGTTCCTTTTGATTTCCTTTACGTTCCGACCGCGCAAGTCCCAATCACTTCGATGAACGTGTCGGTTTTCCTGCTCGCCTCGAGTGCCTTGCCGTCAAGCGCTGTCATCGGTCCCATTCGCCATCAAATTGCGCAAGTGGACCGCGGCATTCCAGTGACTCACGTGGCCACTATGGAAGATCGCGTCGATCAGTCGCTGCAAGGCGCCCGCAACGATGCGCTTCTGATTGGCATCTTCGGTGCGCTCGCCGCTGTACTCGTTGCCGTCGGAATCTTTGGCGCCATCGCTTACTTCGTCCAGCAACGCACGCGCGAATTCGGCATTCGCCTCGCCCTGGGAGCTTCGCCCGCGCAAGTTCTGCGCCTCGCTCTAAAATATTCTGCGGTTCTGGGAGTCTCGGGACTTATTTTCGGCATCGGTCTATCGCTCGCGGTTGGGAGGATATTGGGTAGCGCGCTCTATCTCGTTCGGGGCCAGCATGACGGCCTGCTCTACGGCCTGAGCATCTTCGATCCGCTCACGCTCATTGCCGCTTGCGTATTCCTTGTCGTCGTGTTGGCGATTGCGAGCTACATCCCCGCGCGTCGCGCGATGCGCGTCGACCCCATGGTCGCGCTGCGTTACGAGTAGCAAACATCGAGTTACGCGCGAAACAAAAAATCGTGCCGCATTTGCGTTTGCGCGTCGTGACGCTCTTTGTTAAAGTAAACGCTTATGGCATCGGTCGTTAAAGAATTCTTCCGCACTTTCGTCATTCTCTACAAGGGCTTCAAGGTGACGTTCATCACCATGTTCAAGAAGCCCACCACGGAGAATTATCCCGCCGAACCGGTCCATTTCCAGGCGCGCTATCGCGGGATCCACGTGCTGCAACGCGACGAGAACGGCCTCGAGAAATGCGTCGCCTGTTTTCTTTGCGCCGCCGCGTGCCCCGCGAATTGCATTTACATCGAAGCCGCCGAAAACACCGCTGACAATCGCATCTCCGACGCCGACCGTTACGCCAAGGTCTACAACATCGACTATTCCCGCTGCATTTTCTGCGGCTATTGTGTCGAGGCTTGTCCCACCGACGCCATCACTCACGGCCACGGCTTTGAACTCGCGCCGTATGACATCAACGCCATGATTTATCGCAAGGAAAAACTCCTCGAACCCTGGCCCCCGCCCAAAGCCACTCCCCGCTCGTCCACTCCCTCTCCCGTCGCCGCTCGCTAAGCACCGACGGCGGCTCCGCCCACCACGCCTAACTTTTTTGTTGTCATCCCGAACCCAGCCCGCACCGTTTGCGGGATGGTGTGAGGGATCTGCTTTGGTTTTGGCCTGCCTTTGCCTTTGTTTTGATCTGTCATCCCGCCGGCCCTGACGAAGGAAGGGAACCCGTCCCGCCGTTGTTGCGGGATGGTGTGAGGGATCTGCTGTTCGTTTTTGTGTTGGGGATGGCCTGCCTCTCAGCTACATTACCGAAATGCAGCAGCCCTACTACGTCTACATCCTCGCCAGCCGCTCTCGAAACCTCTACACTGGCGTCACCAACAACCTCGAACGTCGCCTTGCAGAGCACCGCTTCGGCCTTCTTCCCGGATTCACCAAGCGCTACCGCATTTTCCGCCTGGTACATTACGAAATGTTCGGCGACATCCGCCTCGCCATTGCCCGCGAAAAGCAAATCAAAGCCTGGCGCCGCGAAAGGAAACTGTGGCTGATACAACGCAACAACCCGCGTTGGAACGACCTCGCCGCCGACTGGTTTCCGAAGCCAAAGGGAAGTGCCAACAAAACGCCGGACAAGCGAACAGCAGATTCCTCACACGGCCAGAATGCGGCCGGTTCGGAATGACATCATAAAGCCAAATCGCGCCACACCAAGCTTCGCCCCGTCTCTTCGCCTACCACACTCATGTCCTCCCGCCTGTTCACCCAGAGGAACGAAGGGCCCTGACGAAGGAAGGGAACCCACCCCGTCGCAAGTCGCTCCGCCCACCACACCATGTCATCCCGAACCAGCACGTCGCGATCGCTCCGTCCCCAATAATGTCATCCCGAACCCATCCGCGCATCGCGCGGATGGTGTGAGGGATCTGCTGT
>DATGJE010000287.1:0-9294 GCA_035295305.1 Candidatus Acidiferrales bacterium
GAGTTCGTAGGAATAAATCAGATCGTAGGCTGCGATGGCCGCAGCAACGAGCAGCAGGCCGATTCCCGCTGCCATGAGCAAGTGCCGTAAGAAAATCATCTTCGTTCTCCCCCTTTAATGCGCCTCACTCTTCGTCCCTGAGCCGATGCCGGGTCAATTCTGTTTCGACTGCGTCGCGAGCCTGACGGACTGTGGTGACAGTCGCCGCATGGGCATAAGAGCCATCACACTTCGCAAGCACAACCATTCGAAAGCGAATGCAACTGCGAATGAAGCCGCTACGGTTGCCGTCAAGATAGTTGCTACTTTCATTTTCATTACCTCCGTCGGTCGCTTACCTTGGTTTACGCATAACGAAACGTCAGCGGGCCGGACCCGCCTCTGAAGCTGAAAAAGTTGGCTGAGATTCCGCAGCCAATGTGTTAGGCAAGCCAGTGCCGAAAAGATCAGCGGTCTCCGCGTCGCGAGTGGCGTGAAGCTCGACAACGTCACCCACGCGCACGCGTGCGAACAGTTCTTTCACGTCGCGATTGCGGAGACGAATACATCCGTGCGAAACATCCCGCCCGATGAGGCGTGGCTCGTTGGTGCCGTGAATGCCGTAGCCTTTAATGTTCAAACCAATCCAACGCGGGCCGACGGGATTATCAGGACCGGCGGGAATCACGTCGCCGGGGTGGTAGTAAACAGGATTCGTGACGCGGTTGATGACGCGGAACTCGCCTGCCGGGCTGGGACTCTCTGGCGCTCCGACGGAGACGCGGAATTTCAGGACAACGCGGCCATTCTCGACGACGGCGAGCGTGCGATCCGGGATGCTGACGACAATGCGTCGCTCAGTGGCAACGGGCGCTGAGGCTGCATTATCACAGCGTAGGCTGGGCGGTTCTTGAGCCGCCGCGCTGGCCGCGAAAATCGATGCGAGAACCACCAACCCCGCCAAGACGCGCCGTCTCAGATGGAGCTTTGTCTCTCGAAGATCACTGCCAATTCGCACCCGCCGCATAACCGCCTCCCGTTTGGCAACGCTGTGAATGCGCTGCACAGGTGCATATGGCATGGCGGGTTCCATCGGCGAGCCATTGCAACGAAAGAAGATACGGGATGGCGGCAAGGCCTTTGGCGTGGGTGGCGGGACACAGCGTGAAAGAAGGACGCGCAGTGTCGCTGTCTTAGCTATAATTGGAGCTTGGGGGCCATTCCAGAAATATGCAACAGCCGACAACGGGACTTCGGATAGGGCGAATCCTCGGGATTCCGCTTTACCTGCATGCCACCAGTTTCCTCATCTTCGCGCTGCTGACTTTTTTCCTTGCGACGCAGATTCTGCCGCTGCAGGCAGGCGCGACTCCGATGCAATACTGGATCCTCGCCGTTGGCGTCAGCATAGTGTTTTTTGGCTCCCTGATACTCCATGAGCTGGGGCACAGCGTCATCGCGCTGCGTTACAAGATTCCGGTTGTCTCCATCACATTGTTCTTCTTCGGGGGATTGGCGCGAATCGCACGCGACCCGGAGACGGCTCTGCAGGAATTCAACATCGCGATTGCCGGGCCGATTGTCAGCTTCATCCTGGGCGCGGTGTTCTTAGGCGTTTACGCGATCGCTCCACAGGGGGTTTTGCAGCTCGCGGCTCTTTACTTAAGCGAGATCAATCTGATTCTCGGAGCTTTCAACCTGCTCCCCGGCTTTCCCATGGATGGCGGCAGAGTCCTACGTGCGATTGTCTGGGGCATCACGAAAAACTTCGATCGAGCGACGCAGATTGCGTCGCGCAGCGGACAGATTTTCGCCTACATGATGATTATGCTGGGGATTTGGGCGATTATGGAGCGCGACTCGGGAGTATCAAAATTCCTGGGCGGCTGGAGTGGCGGGCTGTGGCTGGCATTCATTGGATGGTACTTGCTTTCTGCGGCGCAGGAAACGTATACGCAGGTTGCCATTCGACATACGCTGACGGGGCTTAGCGCGGTGGACATCATGTCGCCCGACGTGCCCACGGTGGCGCGGGATATTTCGCTGGAAGATTACGTCCACGAAGTGCTGCGGACTGGGCGGCGCTGCCACGTGGTAACGGGCAACGGCATGGCCGTGGGATTGGTGACGCTGCATCAGGTGCAGCATTTTCCGCGCGAGGAATGGGCGAATACTTCGATTCAAGCCGCCATGGTGCCTCAAGGCGCGATTCACTGGGTGATGCCCAATGAACCCGTGACGGGAGTGCTCGAGCGCATGCAGAGCGAAGACGTCAACCAAATGCCGGTGCTGCAGGAAGGGCATATCATCGGAATGATCGCGCGCGATTCGATTTTACGGGTGATACAGACACGCTTGCAGGCGCACCGCCAGTACGCGGCAAAGTAGCTCCGCCGCCGGTGCCCGGCGAAACACATCTCAACTGAGCAATCCAGCCGTATAATCCATCCCATACTGCGATGCGAATTCTGCTGGTCGAAGACGAGCGGAAGGTGGCGAGCTTCGTGGCCCGCGCTTTGCGCGAAAACGCGTATGCAGTCGACAGCGCGGGAACCGGCGAAGACGGGCTTCGACTGGCGCTGGAAAACCCCTATGACGCAATCCTATTGGATGTGCGCCTGCCCGGCATGAGCGGAATTGAACTGTGCCGGAAACTCAGGCAGGCCGAAATTCAATCCCCCATATTGATGCTGACGGCGCGGAGCCTTGTGGAGCAGCGCGTGGAAGGGCTCGATGCAGGCGCGGATGATTATCTGACGAAGCCGTTCGCGCTGGCGGAATTGCAGGCGCGCGTGCGCGCGCTGGTGCGTCGCGGATTCCGGCGCGGCGAGGCGAAGTTGCGGTGCGGCGATTTGGAACTGGACCGTCATAGACGAAGCGTCACGCGCGGGTCGGCGCGAATTCCCTTAACGTCGAAAGAATTTGCCTTGCTCGAACTCCTGCTTCTGCGTTCACCGGATTCCGTGACGCGCAGCGAAATCATCGAACACGTGTGGGACAGCCACTTCGACAGCGACACGAATCTGGTGGAGGTGTACATAAATCGCCTGCGGCAGAAAATTGATCAAGGGCACGGTGCAAAATTAGTCCACACCCTGCGCGGCGTGGGATACAGGATGGGAGCGGCGGAATGAAGCGCGCACTTTCGCTTCGTCTGCGAATGATGCTGCTATTCTGCATTGTCGTGGGAGTGCTGCTGGCGGGATCGTATGTCGCTTTCTATTTGGCCTTGAGGAGCGTGGTACACAGTCAGTTTGATCATCGATTGATAGAAGCGGAAGCGCCCGTTGCAGCCGACCTTGCTACCGACCCAAACGACGAAGACGTTGCCGCACTGGATATTCCGGGGGAGTATTTTGAAACGCTCGACCCAAGCGGCCGGCCAATCGCAATGTCGAAGAATCTGAACCATCATGCGGTTCCCTTCTACGGCAGCACGCAGAATCTGCAGACCGTTCGTGACGCGTCGCTGGGACAGCTGCGGTTGCGAGCGACAAGCATTCACCGGGCCAAGGGCGACGAAATCCTGATTCTAGCCATGCCGACGCTCGACATCAGCGAAACGCTGGCGCGTTTTCGCGCATTGCTGTTCGTTCTGTTTCCGTGCAGCCTGCTGATTATGGGCGGCGTTGCGGCGTGGTATGCGGGCCGCAGCCTCGAGCCGATTGCGGCGCTAACGCAGCAAACCTCGCAAATGGCCGAGCGCGTGAAGGTGACCGCGCCAGGGACAATTTCGGGGAGGACGCCGCGCGACGCTTTGCCGCTCGCTTCCACGGGACGCGATGACGAACTAGGACGCCTGACGGACGCGTTCAACAAGCTTTTTGCGTGCATGGAAGGGGCGCTCGAGCAACTGCGTCAATTCGTCTCTGACGCGTCGCATGAATTGCGCACTCCTCTGAGTATCCTGCAAGGCGAAACTGAGTTGCTGCTCAAGGAACAGCGCGAGCCGGAGGAATATCACCGGGCCCTGGAAGTGATCGACAGCGAGTTGAAAAAGCTGAGCCGGATCGTCGAAGGGCTTTTCACGCTGGCGATGGCGGACGCCGGACAATTGCGACTGCAACGCGAGCCGCTGTATCTAAACGAAGTGCTCGAAGAGGCGTGCGCCATGGTGGCGGGGCGAGCGCGAGCCAAGCGGATTTCCATCGAGCGTAAGTTGGACCGCGAGGTTCCCTACGTGGGCGATGAAATATTTCTGCGGCACTTGTTTCTGATTTTTCTGGATAACGCGCTGAAGTATTCCGGCCACGAAAGCGAAATTCACGTCGAGATGGCTGCGGTAAACGGCGCCATCAACGTACGATTTCAAGATCAGGGCGCCGGAATCCCCGCAGAACACTTGCCCCATATCTTCGAGCGTTTCTACCGCGCACCTCAAAACGATGCGACCGAGGCTCACAGTGGGGGGTTGGGCCTGGCAATCGCGCAAGCAATTGTGCGCGCACAGGGTGGAACGATAGAATGCGCAAGCCGGCCCGGCGCGGGCTCGACGTTCACCATTTCATTTCCCCGAAATGGCAAAGACGGCGAGCCAGAAAGCTAAATAAAAATTAATGTCCGATTCAGCTTGCCAGACGACAAGGCATATAAACTGGAGCGCGTCGAGGCGTTGCTTGCGCGAGTGCTTGCCGACAATGGCCTTTCGCCGCCGGGACATGCGTGGCGAAAGGAGGCAATTCAACGTGAAATATATCGGGATCCTTGTGCTGGTTTGCGCGGCGGCGCTGGCGACGGCGGCGCAGCAGGAGCCACAAAAATTGACTCTTGCGCAGGCGGTCGATATGGCCAACCGGCAGAACCTGGACTTGATCGCGGCACGCGCCCAGCGTGCGGTCGCCGCAGCGGGAGTGAAAATCGCAGGGCAGCGGCTCAATCCGACGGGCAACGTCACAGTCCTGCGCGATGATCCGCACGAAGGCTGGTGGTTCGATATACCTCTTGAATTGGGATCGAAACGCGAACGCCGGATTGATTTGGCACGCGCGCAGGGCGTCTTGACCGACGACGATGTGGCGGCGATTGAACGCCTGACACGCCAAAATGTGCGCGATGCATTTTTCGCCGTTGCGCTGGCGCGGGGCGTGACCGCCGCGAAAAATGACGCGGTGAACCTCGCGAAGCGGCTCCGCGATATCGCACAGCAGCGATACGAGACCGGCGATGTGCCGCAATTGGAAGTCTTTCAAGCCGATCTGGTGCTGTCGCAGGCGCAGGCGGATTACCAGGTGGCTCAACAAGAAGAAAAAGTAGCGCTGAGTGATTTCAATCTGCTTCTGAATGAACCGCCGAGCACCGAGTGGGACCTGTCTACACCGCTCGATGGGCTTCCGTCAGAGCCGTCATTGAGTGATTTACTTGCACGCGCCAGTAGCTCGAATGCAGACCTCGCCAAGATTTCGCAGCAGGAGAAGATCGAGCAGAGCCAGCGCGCTCTGTATCAGGCTGAGCGCATTCCGAATCTTACCGTGTCGCTTGGCATGGATTACAATTCGCCACACAATTTTCGCTACGGGCCACGAAGTCAAGTAAGCATGGAAGCGCCGATTTTTATGCGTTACCAGGGAGAGATTGCGGAGTCAGACGCGAGCCTGGTGGCACTGGAAGATCAGGCGGCCGCAACGCGGCGCGCGGTCGAGGGACACGTTGAATCGGCGTTCCTGCAACTCGATTCGCGCGAGGCGCAAGCGCGGCTGTATAAAGATTCGCTGATTCCCGCGGCCGATAAGCTAGAGGGCATGGCCGAGGAGAGCTACAAGGCGGGGAAGGCCAACATTCTTTCGGTGCTTGACGCGCAGAAAAACGTGCAGGCGGTGCGGGAACAGTATTTGCAGAGTCTGCTTGCAGTTCAGCAAGCATTTGCGCAATTGGAAGCGACCGTCGGGACTCCCCTCGACTGAATGGGCAGAGTGATGATGAGAAGACAATGCTGGTGGATGGGAATCGGGCTGAACCTGGCGCTTGTGATCGCGCCGATAATGCTCTTCTCCGGATGCTCGGGCTCCAGTGACCAATCCGATGAGTCACAAATGGTGGCGGAAGTAACCGTCACGAAAGTGACGCGTGCGAACATCCAACAATCCGTGACCGTCAGCGGCAACGTCGTGGCGTTGCCTAACAAGGACGTGAAGGTGAGCGCTCTCGTCCCCGGACGGATTACGGGGTTGAATGTCGCGGAAGGAGACCGGGTGCGCGCGGGCGAAGTGCTGGCCACGATCGACAGCCACACCTTCGACGATCAGTTGCGGCAGGCCGAGGCGGCGCTCGCGCAGGCCCAAGCGACGGTGCAAAATGCGGAGCAGAATCTAGCGCGCAACCAGACGCTTTTCCAGCGTGGAATCGCGGCCGGCAAAGACCTGGAAGATGCGAAGACACAATTGAGTGTCGCGCAAGCAGCGGAACATCAGGCCGAAGCAGCCGTATCGACCGCAAAGCTGCAGGTGGGGCGCACGAGGATCCTTTCGCCGCTCGACGGCGTGGTGGCAAAACGCTTTGCGAGCATCGGTGAGCAAGTGGATGGCACCGCATCGCAGCCGATTGTGGAAGTGGCGAACATTGCCGAAGTGGAGCTGTCGGGCAGCTTACCAGCCGCCGACCTTGGCAAGATTCATATTGGTGAAACGCTGCCCATTGCAAGTGATACGTTCGCGGGCAAGACATTCGAGGGAAGAATTGTGGCGATTTCGCCGGCGGTGGACCCAGCGACAAATGTGGGCAACGTGCGCATCCGAATCGCAAATCCTGGCGGCACATTGAAGTTGGGAATGTACTTGAACGCGCAAGTACCCGTGGAGACGCATGAGAACGCTCTGTCCGTTCCGCCGGAAGCCATTTACCACAACGATTCGGGCCAGACGCGGGTGTACAAGGTGGAAGGCGACACGGCGAAAGCGGTGGAAGTGAAGCTGGGAATTGAAACGAAAGATCGCGTGGAGATTTTGTCGGGTGTGAACAATGGCGATACCGTGATTTTGACCGGCGGCTACGGTTTGGGCGACACGACAAAAGTCAAAGTCAAATCATGAATATCGTTCGAGTCTGCCGAAAAAATCGATATGCAGTTTATTTGCTGACTGCGTTCCTCACGATCGCCGGGGTTTATTCCTTCTTCAAACTTCCCAGTAACATCTATCCCAACCTGGATTTCCCACGGGTCATCATTCTGGTGCATTCCGGCGATCTTTCTCCGCAGACAATGCTGTTGACCGTTACCCGCCCCATCGAGGAATCAGTCAGCACAGTGCAAGGCGTAAACCGCGTCCGATCAAAGACGATTCGCGGTGCCGCGTCGGTGGGGGTGCTCTTCAATCCTGGAATGGATATGAAGTACGCACTGCAACTTGTGCAGGGCCGAGTGAGCGAGGTCCAATCATCGTTGCCGCCAGGAACCGAAGTGAACGTGGAGTGGGAATCGCCGACAGTCTATCCCGTGCTGAGCCTGATTTTGAACGGCAACGTGCCCGACGCAGATCTCTATGATTATGCCTATTATGACTTGCGGCCGCTGATCACGCGCGTGCAAGGCGTGGGTCAAGTGGAGGTACAAGCGACCGATCACCGCGAAATCTCCGTAATCACGGACCCGCAAAAACTGCTGTCCCATCGGCTGACACTGGATGACGTTGCAACGCAGATTGCAGAAACGAACCAAGTGGCTGCGGTCGGCCGGCTGCCAAAGGACTACCTTCAATATCAAATACTGACTGACGATCAGTTTCACAGCCTCGACGATATTCGCAACGCCGTCGTGGCCATTCAAGATCAAGGCCCCGTGCGCGTGGGCGACATTGCCATAGTACAAACCGGCGTGGCCGATCCGACATTACTCGCCACCGGCAACGGAAAGCCGGCGGCGCTAATCAACATCACCCGGCAAATAGACGGAGACATTCTGCAAATCGCCAAGCAGATCAAGGCGATGACGCAGAATCTCGGCTCGGCCATCCCGAAAACGCTCCATGTATCCGTTGATTACGACCTGGCCGAGTTCGTTTCCGAGTCCATCAAGAATGTTCGCGATGCGATCCTCATCGGCGCATTTCTCGCGGTGGTCATTCTTTATTTGTTCCTTCGCGATTGGCGAACGACGCTGGTTGCGGCCACTTCCCTGCCCCTTTCCGTGATCGGGACGTTTTATTTCTTGAAGATCACCGGCGGCACGCTGAATCTGATGTCCCTCGGCGGAATAGCGATTGCCATTGGACTGATTATCGACGATGCGGTGGTGATCATCGAGAATATCTACCGGCATCTCGGGCTCGGCGAGCCGCCTGCGGAAGCCGCCGAAGCCGGTGTACGCGAATTGCTCGGCGCGGTGATCGGCTCGACGGCTACGACTGAAGTGGTTTTTCTTCCTTTGACTTTGTTGCAGGGCATCGTCGGGGAATTTTTCAAGGCGCTTTGCCTCACGCTGGGCATTTCCGTCCTGCTTTCACTGGTCTTCGCGCTGACGATCATTCCGTTATTCTCGATGGGATTCCTTTCCGCGCAAACGCACCGTCCCAGTTCCGAGAAACTGATTGCGCCCGTGAATCGCGGATATGAAAGGGCGGTGCGCTGGGCGCTGCGGCGAAGATTAATTGTCGTCATCGCGGCGGCGGTGTGCGTGGCGCTCGCGGTTTTCTGTTACACGAAACTGGAAACTGGATTTTTGCCGGAGATGGACGAGGGCGGGTTCATTCTGGATTACGTGACACCGCCGGGGACTTCGCTGGAAGAGACAAATCGAATCCTGCAGAAAATCGAACAGCGCGTCGCGGCCTTGCCGGATACGCAGTCGTTCTCACGGCGCACGGGCGCGGAGAACGGATTGTTCGTTACGGAGCAAAACACCGGCGATATCACGGTGAAATTGAAGCCGCGTTCGGAGCGGCGCGACATCAACGAAGTGATGGACGATTTGCGCGCGCAAATCGAGAAGAATATTCCCGGCGTCGACGTGGAGTTCTCGCAAATCCTTCAGGACATGCTTGGCGACTTGGAAGGTACGCCCCAGCCGGTGGAGGTGAAAATTTTCGGGGACGATATCAACGAACTCGAAAAACTCTCGGACGAAATTGGCCCGAAACTGCAGGCCGTGAAGGGTCTCGTGGATTTCAAATCGGTCACCAAAGGCAATCCCGAAATTGTTTTCGACGTGGACACCGCGGCCGCGGGGCGTCTGGGGATGACTCCGGCAGATATCGCGACGCAAGTAAGCAACGGGCTTCTCGGCGTAACGAAAAGCGAGCTGCGCGAATCCGACCGCACCGTTCCGATCCGCGTGCGTTTTCCTGATTCCTTCCGCTTCAATTACGACAACGTGCTGCAGTTCCC
>DATGJE010000288.1:0-6565 GCA_035295305.1 Candidatus Acidiferrales bacterium
TCGCGAATCTTGTCGTCACCGATGGCGACCTCTTCGGCGAAAAAACAAAAATCAAGGATGTGTTCGTCGACGGCATGCGCTACCAGATTCACGAAGAGACGCCTCCTCCAGGGCCGCCAGATCATCCTGCCAGGCCGGCCACTACCACAGAGGGGGTACAGCAATGAGCGTCAGGAAAATCAGCCTCGGAAAAATCTTCGTGATTCTTGGCGTCGCCGCCCTCGTTCCGCTTTTCGCGCACGCGCAGGATGATTCGAACGTCACGGTGATCAAGGACGCGACAATCATCCCGATCACGCACGGCCGCATCGAGCACGGCTCGATTCTCGTCCGCGACGGCAAAATCGCCGCCGTAGGTGCGGACGTCCAGGCCCCCGCCGGCGCGAAAGTCATCGACGGCACCGGTCTGTTCGTCATGCCCGGCATCGTCGATTGCCACACGCACATCGCCGTCGATGGCGACGTCAACGAAGGCAGCATTTCCGTTTCGTCGATGGTGAATATCAAGGATGTTCTGAATCCCTATGACATCGACATTTACCACGAGCTTGCGGGCGGCGTGGTCATCGGCAACGTGCTGCACGGCAGCGCCAATCCCATCGGCGGCCAGACCATCGTCATCAAGCTGAAATACGGCGCGCCGCCGGACGAGTTGCCGTTTCCCGACGCGGTGCCCGGAATCAAATTTGCTCTCGGCGAAAACGTGAAGCACTCGAACTTCAGCGCGCCGGGAGTTGCGCCGCGCTATCCGGAAACGCGCATGGGCGTTGAGGAAACGATTCGCGACGCGTTCACGCGCGCCAAGGCGTACCAGAAAAAATGGGCCGACTACAATCGGCGCAAAGCCGCGGGCGAGCAGAATCTGATTCCGCCGCGCCGGGATTTGCAACTCGAGCCGCTCGTCGAAGTGCTCGAAGGCAAGCGCTACATCCACTGCCACTCATATGTCTCCGACGAAATTTTGATGTTGATGCGCGTCGCAAAAGAATTCAATTTCAAGGTGCGCACGTTCCAACATGTGCTCGAAGGCTACAAAGTAGCGGATGAAATGGCCGCGCACGATATCGGCGGCTCGACGTTCTCCGATTGGTGGGCCTACAAAATGGAAGCGTACGAAGCGATTCCCTACAACGCGGCGCTGATGACGCGGCGCGGCGTGATTGTGTCCGTCAATTCCGATGACGCCGATGAAGCGCGCCACCTCAACCAAGAGGCCGCGAAGAGCATGAAGTATGGCGGCCTCAATGAAAATGAAGCGCTCCGCCTCGTCACCCTCAATCCCGCCATTCAACTCGGCATCGACAATCACGTCGGCTCGATTGAAGTGGGGAAAGACGCGGACTTCGCCATTTACAATCACGATCCGCTGAGCGTTTACGCCGTGGTGCAGAAAACGATTATCGACGGCAAAGTTTATTTTGACCGCCAGCAGGATATCGCCCGGCGCGCCGGTCTCGAAAAAGAACGCAAGGACTTGCTCGAGAAAGAAAAGACCGCAGGCAAGCCTCCGCAGAAGCCCGCCGCCGAGGAAAACAAGAAGAACGAGAAAAAGCCGCACAAGGGCAAGAAAACTCCTCCCGAGGCTGTATCCATGATGGTGGGAGGTGCTCTGTGAGTTCCCTCACCGCCAACTTCAAGGCAAGAAAATTCAAGTCAATGAAATCCGGTTTGTTGCTTCTCGCGCTCGCCTTCGCGTTCCCGGTTTTCGGGCAGACGTCGGCGCAAACTTCTTCCGACGTCTACGCCATCAAAGGCGCGAAAATCTTTACGCTCGCGGGAGCGCCCATCGACAACGGTGTCGTCGTGATTCGCGACGGCAAAATCGCCGCCGTCGGCGCGGATGTCGCGATTCCTGATGGCGCAAAAGTCATCGACGCAACTGGGTTGCAGGTATACCCCGGCATGTTCGATCCCGTCACGCAAGTTGGCTTGGAAGAAGTAGAGGCGGTCAACGCGACCATCGACACCACGGAAACCGGCGAATTCAATCCTGACGTCACCGCTGCCACGGCGTTCAACGCTGATAGCGCCCACGTCCCCGTCACGCGCGCCGCGGGCATCACCGAAGTGCTCACTGTGCCGGGCAGGCTCGGCGGCTTCGGAGGCGGAGGCGGCAGCGTCATCGGTGGGGAGGCTTCGGCCGTGAATCTGGGCGGCTGGAACATCAACGACATGGTGATCCGCCGCCACGCCGGCATGGAACTTACCTGGCCTTCGATTCAAACCGGCTCTTTCGACTTCTCCACGTTCACGTTCACGCAGCGTCCATACGCCGAGGCGAAGAAAGACTACGAGAAAAAAATCTACCAACTCGACGATTTATTCGATGCGGCGCGCCATTACGCCGAAGCGAAGGAAAAAGGCAATCCCGATAATTTCCAGCGCGATTTGAAGCTCGACGCGCTCGCGCCGGTTGTCGAAGGCAAGGAGCCGCTTCTGGTCGTCGCGTTTCAGGCGCGCGACATTCGCGACGCCGTCGAATTCTGCGAAAAACAAAAAGTCCGCATGATTCTCGCCGGTGCCTCCGAAGCTTGGAAGACCATCGACCTGCTCAAGAAGGACAATATCCCCGTAATCATCGGTCCCGTCCTCACCATGCCGCAATCCGAAGACGACCCGTACGATTCCGAGTACGCCATGCCCGGCCAGCTCTACGCCGCCGGAATCAAGATCGCATTCGGCAGCTTCAACACTTCGTTTTCGCGCCGCCTGCCGCAATACGCGGGCACTTCCGTCGGTTACGGTTTGCCGCACGACGAAGCGCTCAAGGCCGTCACGTTCAACGCCGCGCAAATGCTCGGCCTCGGCGACCAACTCGGCACAATCGAGCCGGGCAAAATCGCCAACCTCGTCGTCACCGATGGCGACTTGCTGGAATTGCGCACTCAGGTGAAATACTTGTTCATCCAGGGCCGGCAAACCAGCCTCGACAACAAGCAACTAGAACTCTACGAGCGCTTCAGCCAGCGCCCCAAACCCGAATCGCAGCCGTAGCCCGCTGCCGCTATACCACGCTTGTCATCCCGCCTGCCTTGCTCGCCCTGACGCAGGAAGGGAGGCACGAAGGGAACCCGGCTCGCCCTGACGGAGGAAGGGTCGCGTCTTCTGCGAACGGTGTGAGGGATCTGTTTTCGTTTTTTAGCAGTGGGTAGCGCAGAGTCTCGATTCTTGAGATTCCGCGGCTTGTTGTTTCGCCGCGCCGCCGCTAGGTAGGTTACGGACCCTCACTAAGGAATGTCGCCCGGGCGCGTCACGGCGAACATCTTTCCGCTGCCTGCCTCTTCGATCACCAGTCGCAAACGATACTTTCCTTCAGGCGCCTGCAACACCATCGTGGTATTTAGTCCCCGCTTGCTCAGAGCCGCGAGCGTGCCATTCTTCAGCGCCATGTCCACCACGCCCATCTCGCCCGTCACGAAATTACCCTGGCTGTTGAACAGCGCGGAGACAACTGTCAACTTATCCATGTGCCGTCCCTGGCCCTTCTGAAACGACAGCGCCCCGAGGTCCACATGCAACGAAATCTGCAATCCTGTCCCTCCCGAGGGCAGTCGCCCCGGCTGCGCCGTCACTTCGGCGGGAATGCCTTCGATGGTATCCGTCTTCAGGACCTCGTCGGCGAACGTATCGGCCCTGCCTTCTGCCCGCTGCGTGGCCTCCGTGGGTGCAAAGTAACCGCGGCGAGCCTGAATCTGGAACTGGCCCGGAACGGTCAGCTTCACTTTCAGGTCGTGGAATTTGCCATCCGGCTTCAGATTAGCGGGCGAAAAACCGAAGCGATAGGAGACTTCGGGAACGGCAGCCATCTCCCGCAAGCCCAGGTCGAGATCATTGTTGTTATGGAAGAAAATTCCTCCTGTGTCGCGCGCCAGATCCACCATCACGTCGTCCATCTCCTCTTGTTGTTTCTTAAGGAGCTGCTTCTCGTATTCAGAAAGTGGCAAGTCTTTTGCTCCTTCCCCCGGCCTGCCGGCCACAAGTCCCTTGGCGTCGAGCGAGTTGATCACCACTCCGGCGTCGAGCGCATCGCTCGTCACCTCGTCGAGTTGCGATCCCAGCGATGCCGTGAAAAAGCCAGACGAAGTCAGTACGACGATACGGTGCCCAGGCGTTTGTGCTAGATGCCCGATTACCGAATCCAGACTTCCTAATGAGGATTTTGAGATTACTTCCGCGGAAGAGAGAACAGTTCTAGCCAGGATCTCCGTTTCCGCCTGTACCGAAGGAGTGTTTCTGCCGCAGAGATAGAGGCTGCGAGCCTCCGTGTCACCCTCGTCTATAATCAAATGAGCGGCGTACGGCCCCATGGGGTACTGTCTCGGGACGCCAGGACACTCAGGAGGTGGTGGGCCCAGAGTTTGCATATGAACGGATTCTATTGTCTTGAGCAGTTTCTGTGTGTCGTCGGTGAAATCCATCGTTGTCGATGCTGACGCCGTGAATACGCCCACCCTGTCGCCGCCGTGAAGGTCCTCTCGTACAAACTTCTCTGCCGCCTGCCGCGCATACGCCAGATCGCTAAACGGCGTATTTCGGTCATCAAAGAAAAGCGCGATGAATCGCTGCTGATTTGCGGCCGTCGTTTGCGAGGGAGGAGCATTGCCCGGCGCAGCAGTTGAAGTTGCCGCCGAGGCCCCGACAATTTTGGACGCGGCGCTTTCTATTGTGAACTGCGAGATCGCTTGTTCTTTTCCCTTGTCGTAAACCTTAAAATCCTGTTGTTTCAGCGCTCCGATGGCCTGTCCTTTCGCGTCGCGCACCACCACGTCAACCTGAATCACGTCCCGATGAATCCGCAGAGTCGCCGCGGGCGCGTACGGTTGCGTGTCAAACCTCAGTTCTTGTTCCGGAATTTGTTGTGCCGCAGCTATGACCGAAAGCGTCGCAATCGCGAGCCCCGCCGCAAGAACGCGCAAAACCCACCTCACCATCCAGCCACGCGTTTCACAATCGGGAAAAGTAAAAGTTCGCGACTCTCCGCTCCGCCAGACTCCCATGCAGGTCGCTCCTGCCGGCAAACGTATCGTACTGATAAGATTCATTCAAGATAATTATAGCCACCGCGCAGCCAGCATATCAGCCGTGCTCGCTCGTTTGAACTTGTTACTAACTTGTGTTATAGTTGTTTAGTTATGACAATTACACCGCAAAGCACGCCGAGCCGCCCGCTAGGAGCAACACGGTGGAGTTTCCTCTCCGCCTAGCGCCTCTTTTCCCCACCGAATCGGGTCTCCCGCCCCAATCTATGATTTTTTCAATCGGTAATGACATGCACAGTCGCGCAAAATCAACTTGCGTAGAATCTGCCACTTACATTTTCTTGATCGGTAATGAGTTTCGTTTTCGCGCGCTCGCGCTTTTTTCGGCCTCCCGATTTTCATATCCCGCTCGCTCCTCGCAAAAGAACTCAAAGCACCCCGCCGCTGTTGCTTTTTCTTGTCTCGTGGCGTCCAATAACAGGGACAAGCTCATCAAATTCTCACCTGATTGCTTTCGAGGTGCAGCATGAAGGAAGCCGTAATTGTCAGCTCGGTGCGCACGGCGGTCGGCAAAGCGTTCAAAGGAACGTTGCGCGCGGCGCGTCCCGACGATTTGGCGGCCACGGTGATGCGCGAAGCGATCGCGCGCGTGCCGGGCCTCGATCCCAAAGAAATCGAAGACGTGATTTTGGGTTGCGCCATGCCCGAAGCGGAGCAGGGAATGAACGTCGCGCGCATCGCGTCGATTCGCGCGGGCCTTCCCGTCGAAGCGTCCGCGATGACCATCAATCGCTTCTGTTCATCGGGCCTGCAATCCATCGCCATCGCCGCGCAGCGCATCATGGCGGGACAGGGCGAAGTGATTCTCGCGGGTGGCGTCGAATCCATGAGCCTGATTCCCATGGGCGGAAATAAAATTTCGCCGAATCCGTGGCTGATGGACCATTATCCCGACACTTATTTGGGAATGGGATTGACGGCGGAGAATCTGTCGAAGAAATACGGCATCAGCCGCGAGGCGGCGGACGAATTTTCTTTCCAGAGTCATCAGAAGGCGCTTGCCGCAATTGCGGCCGGAAAATTCAAGGATGAAGTTGTGCCCGTCGAAGTGGATTTCACGTCGCTCGATAACTCGAATGGCGGCCGGCCAAAAACAACGAAAGCGGTTTTCGACACGGACGAAGGCCCGCGCGCCGATACGTCACTCGAAGCGCTCGCCAAGCTCAAGCCCGCGTTTCACGCGAAGGGCGTGGTGACCGCGGGAAACAGTTCGCAGATGAGCGACGGTGCGGCCGCCGCAGTCGTAATGTCCGCCGAACGCGCTCGTTCTCTGGGCGCGAAACCGCTCGCGCGATTCGTTTCATTTGCGACGGCAGGTTGTCCACCTGAGGAAATGGGCGTCGGTCCTGTGTTCGCGATTCCAAAGGCGCTGAAACTTGCTGGGCTGACTCTCGACAAAATCGACGTGATCGAATTGAACGAAGCGTTTGCGGCGCAGGCTCTCACAGTCATCAAACTAGCGAAACTCGATGCCGCGCGCGTAAATGTGAATGGCGGCGCCGTGGCGCTCGGCCATCCGCTGGGAT
>DATGJE010000289.1:0-7715 GCA_035295305.1 Candidatus Acidiferrales bacterium
GGATCGTCGGAGTACGGCGAGAGCATGGCCGCGGTGCGCGAGCCGAGCGAACCGTCCATAAAGGCTTTGAGCGAGCCAGTTTTCAGCCAAGGATCCGTCGTGGTGCCTTCGCGACGCTCTTCTTCGAGCTTGGCCAGAGGCTCGGTGAACGTGAGCCACTCGGTGATTCGGAGGGGCAACTTCCCTTCCTGCTTTAGTTCGCGATAAGTCAGGAAATCCTGCCATGTGGAATAATCCTGAATCGAAGTGACGCCGTGGGAGACGGCGTCGGCGAGCGCAAGTTCGATCGCACGGCGTCGGCGTTCATGGCTGGCGGGCGGAACGTGACGGTAAACGAGGCTCATGGCGGCGTCTTCTTCGAGCATACCGTTGGGCTCGCCGGTCTTCTTCACATTTTCTGCGTCGCGCATGATGTGGCCGGCGGCTGGATCAGGAGTGTCTTTCGTGACGCCAGCCAGTTTGAGGGCCAGCGAATTGGCGACTGCGACGTGGCCGTCCACGCGACCAAAAATCATGGGGTGGTCTTTCGAGACGGCATCAAGGTCGAATCGCGTGGGGAAACGCTTCTCTGGCCACAAGGTGTGATCCCATCCGCGGCCAGTGATCCATTCACCAGGTTTATAATTTTTCAGCGCGGCGCGAATGCGCTGCTGAAATTCGGTGAGCGATTTTGCCCCCTCTAAATTCACGGCAAGCATTCCCATGCCCGCGCTGGCCAAATGCGTGTGCGCGTCGTTGAATCCGGGCATGGCGAAACGTCCGTGCAAGTCGATTACATGCGTATGCGGGCCAATCCATGCATGAATGTCATCATTGCTGCCGACGGCGACAATTTTTTCGTCTTGAATCGCGATGGCCTGCGCATGAGCCGGCTGCGAGGCAACGGTATAAATATCGCCGTCGATGAGCGCCAAGGTGGCGGGCGTTTTCGCGGCGTGCTCGTTTGGAGACATTCCCCTCCCCTTCTTATTGAGCGTGCGATGTAATGTGGATGGCGCGGCAAAGAGTACAGCGGCGGAGGCAAGCAGTATCGTCGCGCACGCGATGACTGACACTTTCGCGAAAGAAACGAGCGATTTCAGGGTTGAGCTCCTGCGATGGCGAGCAGAGTCAACATGGCGCGTTTCAAACCGAGCTCGCGTCCAGCGGGATCGTACCATTCATCGAGGGAATGCGAACCGCCGCCCTGTCCTCCGGCGCCGATCGCGATTGCGGGAACGCCTTGCGAGAGAGGGAGGTTGGCGTCGGTCGAAGAACGTTCGAGGCGCGAGCGATTGCCGAGATAGCGATCAACGTTTTCGATGGCCGCAAGGAGCGGTGAATCCGCAGCCAGTCTTCCGCCGGGGCGCACGCCGATGACTGTCACTTTGAGTTTGAGGGTTTCATTTCCCGGATCCGCGGCGGCCATTTCCTCGTCGACGGCGCTGGCGAATGCCTTACGCAGCTCGCTTTCGAGGCGCGACAATTCTGCGTCATCTTCAGAACGCAAATCCACTTTCACGCCGGCTTCCGCAGGAATGGAGTTCACGGAGTTGCCGCCCTCAATGACGCCAAAATTGAAAGTGGTGCGCGGCTCTTGCGGAACGCGCGTGCGGGAAAATTGCACAATGCCGCGCGCGAGAGCGGTGATGGGGTTGGGCGCGCCGAAATCGGACCAACTGTGACCTCCCGGGCCGGTGATTTGCATGTCGAGACGCCGAGAGGCAAGGCCGATGGTGGTGACGTAATCGGTGGCCGCACCGTCGAGCGCAATCACAGCGCGAACGTTGCCTTTGTACGTGTCCATCAATTCGCGGATGCCGCGCAAATTCCCTTCCCCTTCTTCGCCAACGTCGGCGGCGAAGACAATTTTGGTTTGCGCTCTAATCTGGGCTTCGTTCATGGCACGAGCAATGGCGACGAGCGCGGCGAGGCCCGCTCCATCGTCAGCGATTCCCGGGGCTTGGAGGCGGCCATTGACACGCTTGACGTGAACATCGGTGTCTATGGGAAAAACAGTGTCGAGGTGCGCGACGACGATGATCACATCGTTGCTTTTACGGGATGAGCCACTGCGCTCGCCGATGACATTGCCGACAGAATCCGTGTGGACCTCGAGGCCGCAGGCAGCGAGGAGTTTTGCAATGTAGGCAGCTCGCGCGGCTTCGTGAAACTCCGGCGCAGGAATTTCCGTGATGGCGATTTGCTGTTCCGTGACCCAATCGAGATTTTCATCCAACCAGGACATGGCGAGAGCCACGCGCTTGTCTTGCACAAGGGCATCGATTGGATTTGCGGCGCGCGCGGTCAGCGTTCCCATGGCCAACAGGATACCGAACAAGAAAAAAAGTTTCACGGACTTTATGGGGGCGGCGTTCGCGGGCAAGCGAGACACTTTTGCGGAAATTGGATATGAGTTCACTTCAGCGCTTTGTCGCAGGTTTGCTGTGCGCATTGGTTCCACAGAGCGCGAGGATTTCTTCATCGGTCATGACGCGCTCGGCCTTCTTCGCAGCCTGAAAAATACGGTCGACGAGTTCATCGGTCGCAGGAATTTCGTGCTTCTCAAGCCAATAGGTGACGTTGGAGCGGCCGCTCATGGGCCCGATTTCAATCATCTGCTGCAAACCGAAAAGATGCGCCGGCACGCCGCTGTAAACGGAGTCGGCCAGCATGATGTCGTTTTTGCGGTAGGCCTTGATGATCGCGGCCGCGTGCACGCCGGTGGCGGTGCGAAAAGCGTCGCGTCCAACGACGGGATAATTCGGAGGCACGACAGTATGAGTAGCGAGCGAAACGGCGTCTGAATATTCTTTCAGCTTGGAAAGGTCGCGATCGATCAATCCCATGAGACGGAGATTGACGAGCATGAGTTCCATGGGGGTGTTACCGACGCGCTCGCCGAGAGAATTCGCGGCGGCGTGGACTTGATCGGCTCCGGCGGCGATGGCGGCCAAGGAATTCGCGATGGAGAGTCCGCGGTCGTTGTGGCCGTGCCAGTCGACGCGAATTTTCTCGCCGGATGGTTTGACGACTTCTTCGATCGCGAATTGGATCAGATTGTAGGCGCCGCGTGGCTCCGCGTGACCGACCGTGTCGCAGAGCACGATGGCGCGAGCGCCGCAGCGAATCGCGGTGGTGTAGAGAGTTTTCACGGTGGCGGCGTCGGCGCGCGTCGTGTCTTCGGTGACGTACATCACCGGCAAACCTTGCGCGACAGCAAACTTCACTGCGTCTTCTGTGGTGTGCTGGAGGTGATCGACGGTCCAGTCTTCAACAAGACGGCGGATGGGACTCGAGCCAAGAAATGTGGCGGCCTCAATGGCGATGCCAGTCTTTTGGGAGATTTCGGCGATGGGGCGAATATCGCTGACATGGGTGCGCGCGGCGCAATTCGGGCGGATTTTCATGCGGCAGCGAACGATTTCTTGCGCGAGGGCTTCCGTGTCGTTGTAAGCGCGCGGGCCGGCGCCGGGGAGACCGATATTTACGGTGTCGATGCCGAGGTCTTCCATCAAATGCAGAATTTGAATTTTTTCTTCGATGCTGGGGTCATGCACAGAAGGATTTTGCAGGCCGTCGCGCAGAGTCTCGTCGTTCAGCATGACTTTGCGGCCGAGTGGAATCTCGCGGCCCTTGACGGTGTTCCAGTCGTAGATCAGCTCGCTTAAATCCATCACTACTCCGTCACCGCGAGGTTGCGGGCATACAATTCACCGATGCGCGAATTCTAACCGATTTTCCAGGGCTCTGGATACTTGAGCGCGACAAGATAAAGCCCGGCCGGTTCCGCAGTGGGGCCGGAGAGGGAGCGGTCGCGCGATTCGAATAATGCGGGAATGTCCGCAGGGGAGAGTTTGCCACGGCCAACGTCGAGGAGAGTGCCGACGATTTTGCGTACCATGTAACGGAGAAACGAGCGGCCAGTGACTTCGTAGACGAGTTCCTGCTTATTCGGATAGAGAGTGAGAGCGGAGCGAAGAATCACGCGGATGGGGGAACGGTCTTTGTCCGTGTCTTCCGAGCCGCTTGATGCGGCGAAAGATGTGAAATCGTGCTCACCTTCAAAGAGTTTCGCGGCTTCGATCATATTAGCTTCATTAAGTGGGTAGGGATAATGCAGAACGCGCTGGAATTCAAAGGGCGAGACAACGGGTCCGCGAAAGATGCGGTAATGATAGGTTTTCTCGAGAGCCTGCCAGCGAGCGTGGAAATCGGTGCCCATTTCTTCGGCGGCGACGATGCGAATCGCGGACGGCAGAAGCGCGTTGAGGGCACGCTGCAATTCTTCCGCGGCGAGCTGCGATTGCGTTTTGAAACTTGCGACCTGGCCGAGCGCGTGGACGCCCGCGTCCGTGCGGCTGGCCCCGTGAATGGTGATTTGTTCCTGAGTGATTTTGCAGAGCACATCCGTGACTGCGCCTTGTATGGTGGGAACGCCGGGCTGGATCTGCCAGCCGTGAAATGCGGCGCCGTCATAGGCGAGTGTCAATTTGATGTTACGCATGCGGCAGAAATTATCGCACGCTGGCAACGACTCAGGAGAATCAAAACGACGCGTCAGCGGGGTTGATAGGCGAAATAGGCGGGGCCGAGGCACACAGGCTCGTATTCATTTTCAATACCGCTCTGCGTGTACGATGTTTCCTGCTGTGCGTCGAGAAAGCGCACAGCGCGGAGACGACGCTCGGCGCAGAGAACAAACCAGTGCCGGATGCCGCGGCCAACGGAAAGAAAGTCGCCGGGCTCGAGTTCAACGACTACGACCGCGCGTCCCACGGGATGAATATTGCAAACCCCGCGGCCGGCGACAATCAAGCGGGCCTCTTCCTGGTCGTGCCAATGCTCTTTACTGCACTGTCCGAGCATGTCGTCGATTCCTGGAGTTTCCGGAGTGAGATCGATGACGTCGTAACCCGCAAAGCCGTGCCCGACTTTGTAGTTCTCGAGTTGGAGCTTGTAGGCATCCAGTATTTGCGCCGGACTTGCATGGGAAGAAAGAGGTTCCGAGCTAAGCCAACGATGGTATTCGACGCCGATACCCGCCAGGAATATCTCGATTTGAGCGGGCATGATGAACGTTCTGCCGAGATGCGGCACTTTGACGATAGCCATATCCTGACCCCAACGGCGGGCACTGCGAGCTCGCCGACAAGTAAGGAGAGGAATGCTTACGCCAATACAGAAGCACCGTACTGAAGAATACGGACACGCATCCGCAACGGCGGAAGCTCGGATTATGCGCGGCACCTACCCTCTAAGTAGAGCAACGCGGAATTCAGGCGGGTATTTTCATACGAGTGTATTTGCAATGCAATAACTTTTTTAATGTAGTACTGCTACTTTTCTGAGCGGACAAAATGGCTGCCAGGTTTGGCGATTTCCTGGCCCGAGCGGCACAGAGGGCATTCAAAGGCTTCGTAGCTGGGAATATCCAAATCGATCAGCGCCTTGGTGGGCACGTTGAGTTCGAGCTGATTGCCGCTGCGGTCGATCAGAGCTCCTGCGGCAACGGCAAGTCCTCCGGCTTGCTCGACGACGGCAATCGTTTCGCGGGTAGAACCGCCCGTGGTCCAGACGTCCTCGACAACCAGGACACGCTCATTCGGCTGGAAAGCGAACCCCCGGCGGAGAGCCATGCGCCCGGAGATGTCTCTTTCCACGAAGACGGCGCGGACGCCAAGCCCGCGCGCCACTTCGTGCCCAACGAGGACTCCGCCGAGGGCGGGCGAAGCAACGCAATCTATCTGCACGCCTTTGAATTTCTCGGCGAGCGCGCGACCGAGCTTTTCAGCTGACTCGGGATACTGAAGCACAAGTGCGCATTGCACATAGGTGGAGCTATGGCGGCCGCTCGACAGCTCAAAATGTCCGTGCCGCACTGCCCCAACACGCTCGAAGAGTTGCATAACTTCATCCGCGTGCATGTGAGCGAGCCTCCCCGATCGACGACGCCCGGCTAGCCTAGGTCAGCCCGGCCTTCGTTGTCAATGCGGCAGGAGTGATGCTAGACTCGTCTGTTCATGTGTCCGGTTGTAGCCTGTTAGTGTCCGATTCTGAACATTGTGCGAAACCATCCCAGCTTTATTTGCCTGATTGCTAACCGATAGGATTGGTCGCCGCCTTGCAGCATGCAATCAGTTGAAACATATCATCGCTCTCGCACGTTTCACCATACTAGGACTTAAACGCAATTCTGAAATCAGGGGGAAGATAACTATATGACTGGAAGGCTCATTCGGACTGCCGTTGCTCTCTATCTGGCCGCGGCACTCGCGGTCGGGTATCCCGGCCTAGCCCAGGCGCAGGCTCAGCAAACAGCACCGCCGCAGACCCAAACGACGACGACGCAAACACAGACGCCCCCGGCGCAACAAACTCCGGCCGTGCTGCCCTATCCGAATCTTCGCTCGGGTCCGGACTATTCCAAAGGAAGGCAATGGTTTCCAAATATTTTCGCGCCATATTTCTCAATCAATGTGCCTCCTCCCGATTTGACCAACACGCCGGCGATTTACACCCTGATCCAAAACGGAAAGCTTGAATTGAGTCTGCAGGATGCGATCTCTCTGGCGCTGCAAAACAATCTTGATATCCGCGTTCAGCGCTATCTGCCGTGGTTTGGTGAAACCGATGTCCTTCGGGCCGAAGGCGGCGGCGTACCAAGCGGAACGTTCGTGCTTGGCTCGGGCGGCGGTGGAACGTTTGATCCGGTAATCGGCGCAACCGCCTCTATCGCGGATAACACGACCCCGGTGAACAATCCCTTTATTTCCGGGACCGGCACCGGCACCAACTCCCTGGTTGCTCTCAAGAGTCACCAGACTCAGCTCAACATCGGCTATTCGCAGGAACTGCACACCGGAACATCGTTCTCTTTTGGTCTGGACAACACACGCAGTTCTTCCTCGTCGTCCGCCAACTTTTTCAACCCGTCCGTCTCGTCTCAGCTTTTCGCTAGCATTCAACAGCCACTGTTGAGGGGGTTCGGCTTCCTGCCGGTGACGCGCTTCATAATCGAGACAAAGAACACGCTGAAGGCGGACAACCTGACTTTTGAAGAGCAAGTAATCAACTCCGTGACGCAGGTTGAAAATCAGTATTGGCAACTCGTCTATGCGCGGCAAAACGTGGATGTGCAAAAAGCGGCGCTTGCGACGTCACAGAAATTGTACGAGGACAATAAGCGCCAGCTTGAAATCGGAACACTCGCGCCGCTCGACGTATTGACCGCGGAATCGGAGATCGCGACCGACAACCAGTTAGTTATTCAAGCTCAAACCAACCTGCTGCAACAGCAAACCTTGTTGCTCCAGTTGATTACCAAAAACCTTTTGGACCCGGCTTTCCAGGATGTTGAAGTGATTCCGACCACGCCGATCGAGGAATTGGCGGCGGTGCCGACCATCGCTTTGCCGGACGCCGTAAAGGAAGCGTGGGCAAACCGACCTGAATTGCAAGTGGAGCAGCTCCAGTTAGCGAATGACAATGTGGAAATCAAAGCCACACGGAACGAGTTGCTTCCCGCGCTCACTCTGTCCGGAAATTATCAGAGTTCCGGCCTGGGTGGCATCTCCACGCTCAAATCCTCGACGCCGCTCACTTTTGTTCCGAATTTGAATGTTCCTATTCTCGATGCCAACGGCAATCCCGTTTTTTCCGGCGGCGTGCAGGAGTTTGTTGGAGTGGGAAGCACTTTTAACACCACGACGACGGTTGTTCCCGGCGGCGTTGGG
>DATGJE010000290.1:0-6180 GCA_035295305.1 Candidatus Acidiferrales bacterium
CGTGAACTCTATCGAAGGCGAGCAGGTCACGGTTCTTGAATTGCGCGTTGCTCAGGACGACCTCGGGAAAGTGATTGGGCGGCAGGGCCGCACCGCGAAGTCCATCCGCACGCTGCTGGGTGCGGCCGGCATGAAACTGAAGAAGCGATTCACTTTGGAAATACTCGAATAGCGTGGCCGACTCCCCAGCCAGTCGCGTCACACTCGCCAGAATTCTGCGTGCTCGCGGACGCCGCGGTGAAGTTGCGGCTCAAATTCTCACCGATTTTCCCGAACGCCTCCCGAAACTCACTTCCGCGGAATTGTGGGACGGCAAGAATCCTCCGCGACGCGTGGGAATTCGCGAATGCTGGCTCCATAACGGACAGGCGATTTTTCTTTTCGAAGGCTCGGATTCAATCTACGATGCGGAACGCCTTGTCGGTCTCGAAATTCAAATTCCGCTTTCCGAGCGCGTGCCCCTCACCACTGGCAGCTATTTCGTCACGGACTTAATCGGCTGCGAAGTTTTTCAAACCAACGCGAGCGGTGCATTGGAAAAACTAGGAGACGTTCGCGACGTGCAATCCACGGGAGAATCCGTCGCGGGCACGCCGGTCCTCGTCGTCGCCACGCCACATGGCGAATTGTTGATTCCTCTCGCCACGGAAATCTGCACGCGTATCGACACCGCCGCACGCCGCATCGAAGTCGCCCTCCCCGAAGGCCTCCGCGATTTAAACCAGACCTGATATTCTCGGGCCTTGTGAATAAGGAGTCGAAAGCTGTTCTAGGAATTGATGCCGCATGGACCCAACACAATCCCAGCGGCGTTGCGCTCTTGCGAAGAAAGCTAGGGCGCTGGCAATGCGTCGCCGCTGCGCCGAGTTATGATGCTTTTATCGCGTTATCGAAAGGGGCGAGCATCGATTGGAATCTGGTCCCTCAGGGGAGTGCGCTGGACGGTCGCGAAATGCTGGCAGCATCGGAGAAATTTTTAGGCGACACTGTAGAGGTTATAGCTGTTGATATGCCCATCGCGACCGTTCCCGTGACCGGAAGGCGAGAAGCCGATCAGAGTATCTCTAAACGCTTTGGCGCTCAAGGCTGTGCAGTCCACACTCCGAATCCGATTCGTCCAGGACCTGTAGGCGAGGAGTTTTTGAATCAGTTTGTAAAGTTGGGCTTCCGACTTGCCACAACCGAAACTGCCGTGGGTCAAACCCAAAGTGTGGTTGAAGTCTATCCGCACCCAGCGCTTTTACGGTTGCTGAACGCTCCGTACAGAATCTGCTACAAGAAAGGCCCACGTAGCAAGCGACTACCCGAACTGCAGAAAATAAAGAATGGATTGAGCCGAGAAATCGACGGCATATGCTTGGAACTTCCTGATGAGGTGGAGCTCGGGAAGCGCAAGGGGCTGAAGAGATACGAAGACACATTGGATGCATTAGTTTGTGCTTGGATTGCCGCGAAATTCCTCGACGGCTGTGCCGCACCGTATGGCGATTCAACCGCAGCTATTTGGGTCCCAGAATAGGTTCCTGTCGTGAAATTTGATCTGATTACGATTTTCCCGGAGTTTTTTCATGGGCCGCTAGACTATGGAATTGTGCGGCGCGCGCGCGAAGCGAAACTGATCGATGTTGCGATTCACGATTTGCGAAATTTCACGCACGACCGTCACCGTACCGTGGACGACCGTCCGTTTGGCGGCGGCGAAGGCATGGTGCTGAAACCTGAGCCGCTTTTCGACGCGGTCGAGTCGCTCATCGGTCCAGTGAAGGACGCGCAAACCTCGCAGCGGGAGATACGAAATGCTGTTGTGTTGCTTTCCGCTTCGGGAAAATTATTCCGGCAGGAAATGGTGCGAAGATTCTCGCAACTCGAACACGTGATTTTAATTTGCGGACGTTACGAAGGCGTCGACGAGCGTGTGGCCGAGCATCTGGCAACTGACGAAATTTCCATCGGCGACTTTGTGCTCTCCGGCGGCGAATTGGCCGCTGCCATGGTGCTCGACGCGGTTACGCGGCTGATTCCAGGCGCGCTTGGCAACGAAGACTCCACTGAGAATGAATCCTTTTCCGCCATTCATGACAAACAAGGAACCAGTGAGCAAATTCCGTCCGCGCCGGACGCGAGTGAGACACGAATCACGGCCCATGAACCAGTGAACCGCGGCATTCTCGATTATCCTCACTACACGCGCCCGCAAAATTTCCGCGGCTGGGACGTTCCGGAAATTCTGATGAGCGGAAATCACGAACAAATTCGTCAATGGCGCCGTCGCACGGCGCTTGAAAAAACGCGCCGCAATCGTCCCGACTTGCTCGCGGACGAAAATCTGCGAGGCGACATCGCGAAATAAACTGCCGTTCTAACAGCTTGTTGAAAAAATGCTCTTGGTAGTCCTCGCCGTCGCTGCGAGGGGGCCGCAGTTTACAAAGACCAAAGGAAGAAGCAGATTCCTCCTCGCGGTTGCTCGTCGGAATGACAGCGAGTAGAGTTTTTCAACGAGTTGCGGATCATTCGCGCTTTCATTCGGGATGCGGATTCATGCGCGGCGTTGTGCTGGCGCGCTGACGTTTGATAGTCTCGGGCGCAAGGAAAACTCGGAATGGCGATCATCGATGTTCACAATCATTATTATCCGCCCGCGTATCTGGATGCGCTGCGCGCGGGCTCTAGCGTGGTGAAAGTTGATTTCGACGCGGAGGGCAATCCGCGACTGCATTATCCCGGCGATTACAACGTGGCGGTGCGCGGGCATCGCGACATCGATTTTCGCGAAGGCGAGCTGGCGAAATACGGCATCGACACGCAGGTGATTTCACTGACGACACCCGGGACGCACGTGGAATCGCCCGCAAACGCCGTGAAGCTTGCGGCGTTGGTGAATGATGCATTCGCGGAAGTGGTGCGCACGAAGCGCGGAAAGTTTGTAGCGCTCGCGACGCTTCCGCTGAATGATCCGGCCGCGTCCGTGAAAGAATTCGAGCGCGCGTGCCGCGAGCTTCATTTTCCTGGCGCAATGCTCTTCAGCAACATCAACGGCGTGGCGCTTTCCGATAAACGTTTCTGGCCGCTCTACGAAGTCGCGAACGATTTGGACGCCATTCTGCACATTCATCCCACGGATCCCGCGGGCGTCGAAGCGATGACGGATTATTGGCTGATGCCGCTGGTGGGATTTTTATTTGACACGACACTCGCTGCTGAAAAGCTAGTGTTTAGCGGCGTCGCGGAACGCTTTCCGCGCATTCGTTGGGTGCTGAGCCATCTGGGCGGCGCGATTCCGTATATCGCGGAGCGCGCGGACCGCGGCTTTCGCGCGTTCAAGGAATGTCGCGTGAATATTTCGCGGCCTCCGAGCGAGTATCTGAAGCAGTTTTATTACGACACGGTGAATTTTGATCCGCTGGCGCTGAAACTGGCCATTGATTTCGCCGGCGTCGAGCACATTCTCGCCGGCAGCGACTATCCGCACCAAATCGGCAGCATCCCCGAAATGCTCGCGTCGCTGCGCAGCCTGCCAATTCTCACCGCAGACAAAGAAATGATCCTCGGCGGCAACGCCGCGAAGCTGCTGAAGCGGCAAACGCATTAAGACAAGCAATGTCGCGATGACGGTGACATCCGATTGCTGAGTCGTTGAGGTGGTTAATGACAATGCTTAGGCTAGGTTGGACTGGGGTTGTCGCCGGCGTCGCCACGATAGTGGTCGGAATCCTGCTAGCGCGACAGGGTGAAGTCCACAGTTTCATCGATGCCTTGGATAGAGAGGCCGTTTTTTTGGAGTATTTCTCGCCATTGACATTAGCTTTAGGAGCGCTGCTCACCCTAATCGGGGGTGTGCTGGTATGCGTCAAGGAGCGACCCGCCTGGTTAGCAATCGCTGGCACGGTAACATGTGTGGTTCTGTTGAGTCTGAGTGCGCCGATATTCCTCAACGCAAATGTGCATACGTAGACGATACTACTGCCTGTTCTTTGGTTTTTTGTAGCTTTCATGGCCACTGTCTTTTTGCTTGTGGCGTTGGTCCGATTTGTCATCTGTCGCCTTCGTTCGCATTAGCTCGATTCTTGGAGTCCGCGCTGAAGCTCGCCATTGATTTCGCCGGCCTCGAGCACATTCTCGCGGGCAGCGATTATCCGCACCAAATCGGGAGCATTCCGGAAATGCTCAAGTCGTTGCGGAGCTTGCCCATTCCCGCGGGGACAAAGAGAAAATCCTCGGCGGAAACGCGGCAAAGCTGTTACACCTGTGAGGTCTGCTAGCTTGTTCCCCCGACCTTCATTGCATTGCAAATGAAGGCCTGAATTTCCGGACGAATCTGCCAGTTCTTCTTTGGTTCCGTGGGCCAGTTTGCCCGATCCGCATACATGGCGTTCAGGCCCTTCTGGACCTCCGGATCTCCGCCCGTGAACCCGTGTACCAGCTTCTTCCAGCGGGCCGCCAGGGCCTGGGCCTTGGGGCTGGCCGGATCTTCATTCAGCGAAGCTTCAATGTCCGCAAAGAGTTGGGCCCAATCTTTGCTGACTTGCGCTTGAAGCTCGGGCGACCACGACGCCTTGCGCTCTTCGATTTTGGCTTGTGCTGCCTCGCTGTAATACTTTTGTGTCCAGTCGGTGTTATTTTGCATTTCGATCTCCTTGAGTATCCGTCTGAAAATTTTCCAGTCGGGTTCGCGTTTAGATTGCAGGGACTTCTCAGCCTTACGAATCGCCTGGATCGCTCTGTCAAGCTGGCGGCGTTTTTCGACCAGCACTTGTTGCTGGCGCCGTAGCTTGCCGGGCAGATCGGACTTGTCCTTGAGCAGTTCACGTATCTGCTTTAAGGGCAAACCAAGAAACTTCAAGACCACGATTTGCTCCAGACGCGCGAGATCCGAGTCGCTGTATAGCCGATAGCCGCTCTCAGATCGATGGGCGGCCTTGAGCAGTCCGAGGCGGTCATAATGATGCAGCGCACGCACTGTGACGCCTGCGGTTGCAGCGAACTCGTGAACCCGGTACGAAGTTCGTGTTCGTGGTTTCAAGATTGCCTCCGCAAGCAGAATGGACTCTGACGTAACGTCAGAGTCAAGGCTTTTTTTTGGGTTACGGAGTTTCAGTGACTGGGCCGCCACTCTCTACCCTCAATTTTGTGGCCAAATCCGCGCGCTTTCGCTATAGTTGGGGATTGCACAGATAGAGCTGGCCCCACCTGAGCGGGTCTGCCGGGAAAATTGGCCATGAATCGCGTCATTGATAAGGTGCAGGAGTCTCAACTACGCACGGATTTTCCGGCGTTCCGGCCGGGAGATACAGTCCGCGTGCATGTGAAGCTGCGCGAGGGCGAGGCGGGAAAAGAAAAAGAGCGCGTTCAGCCGTTCGAAGGCGTGGTGATCAAGAGGCGCGGGCATACTGCTGGAGCGAGTTTCACGGTGCGGCGCGTCAGCTTCGGAATCGGCGTCGAGCGCATTTTCCCGCTGCACTCGCCGACCATCGCGTCCATTGAAATTGTGCAGCAGGGCGATGTTCGCCGCGCGAAACTTTATTATCTGCGCGGGCTAACGGGCAAATCGGCGCGCATCAAGCGCGTGGAGCGTGAGCGTCCCGGGAAAACTGCCGAAGCGAAGAGCGAAGAATAGATTTTCGCCCTCCTGATAAGTCTCTAAAGTTTTTTCTTGACTGCCCGCATAACTAAATGCGGCCTTTGTTTTTTCCGCGCTTTGAATCTCCTGAGATGAAATCCTCCGCGATGTGTGTGATAGAATCGCGCGCGATGGGGCGGCTCTGCTCTTCGCGATACGAACGGCTGGCGCGTCAGCAAGGATGGATGCGCATCTGCGGCATCGACGAAGTTGGACGCGGCTCGTTGTTTGGGCCTGTGGTTGCCGCCGCAGTCGTGTTAAATCCCCACCGCCGCATCGTCGGTCTCGACGATTCGAAGAAACTCACGCACGATCGCCGCGAAGAACTGGCGCTGCGCATTCGCGAACACGCGCTGGCTTGGGCGGTGGCGGAGATCGACGCGAGCCGGATCGATGCGTGGAATATTTATCAAGCCAGCCGCCAGGCAATGCTCGCCGCCGTTGAAAACATTCGTCCCGCGGCGGATTATCTGCTGATTGATGCGATGGAGCTGCCTCTTGCCATCGAGCAGAAAGCGCTGATTCACGGTGACGCACGCTCGATTTCGATTGCGGCGGCGTCG
>DATGJE010000291.1:0-6997 GCA_035295305.1 Candidatus Acidiferrales bacterium
CAGCGTCACCACTGCCGCCACGTAGCGAGTCGAAGCCTTGCGGCAGACTGTCATCGCCACGGACAACAGCGCCGCCAGCGCCAGTCCCTGCCACAGGAAATGCACGAGTGCCCATCCCAGTGGCCGCATCACGGTTGGCGAAAACCAATTGGCAAATTCGCTCATCGCACTTTCCTTTCGTATTCGTCCAACATGTGGCGCATTTCTTCCAGTTCTTTTCGCGAGGTCTTCCGCGCAGACAGCGCATGCATCATCAAATCCTTCGCCGAGCCCGCGAACACGCGTTGCAGCACGTCTCCGGCAAACTGGCGCTTGGTCTCTTCCGCCGGCACGACAGCTTCATACACATGTGCGCGCTGCTCTTCGTTGCGGCGCACACTTCCTTTGACGGTCATAATCTGCAAAAGTTTTAGGACTGTGGTGTATCCGGTTTCCTTTTTTTCGTTCAGCGCTTTATAGACTTGCCGAACGGTCGATGGCCCGCGCTCCCACAGCACGCGCAGAATCTCCAGTTCGGAAGCCGTCGGCTTTTGCGGTGTTGCGTTTGTCGATGTCTGGTATGTCATGCGCAGACGTATACTACGAAGATGTTCGTACTGTCAACGAAAATCTTCGTACCATTTTGCGCGACCAAAAAAAGAGGTCTGCCTTGACGGTTTCACAGGGTGCTTTGACAGCGATCTTGTGAGCCACGCTTCCACCGCGAATTGACAACGATATTTGTGAAGCATAATATTCCCGCGGTCAAACGGCACGACCTCAATCCTGACGAGCGTAAAGTTCCGTCTCTCATCGAGGTGCATTGTGAAGAGATTATTTGTTCTCGGCGCTTCTTTGTTTCTGTTGCTCGCACTGCATCAAAGCGCGCGCGCTCAAAACGCAATTTCCGGCGGCTCCATATCCGGAGTCGTGACCGATGCGAGCGGAGCGGCAGTTCCCGGAGCGACCGTCACGGCCAGCAACGCCGCGACCGGCGTCCAAGCGAAAACCAAAACTAACGCGTCCGGGTTCTACAACTTTTCCTCGCTCAGTGTGGGAACGTATGACCTCAGCGTAAGTCAAACGGGCTTCAAACAAACGGTTGTCAACGGCGTTCTCGTCCAAGTAGGGCAGAACACGGCGGAAAACATCGCGCTGCAGGTGGGCGAGGTGACGCAATCGGTGACCGTAACGGCGCAAGCGCCGTTGCTGCGCACAACAGAATCCACCGTCAGCACCGTAGTGAATGAGAACCTGATCAGCAATCTCCCGCTCAGCGGTCGGCGATACACCGACTTCGTTCTTCTCACGCCCAATGCAAACGCCGACGGCCAGTTCGGCCTGGTGAGCATGGGAGGGCAGCAGGGCGGCGGCGATTCGGGATACGCGAACGGCAACGGCGCGAATTCCTTCACTGTGGACGGCGCGAACGCGACCAGCAATTATTTCGGCGACGCGCGCGGCCGCACCCGCGTCCCTTACGTTTTCGGCGAACAGTCCATTCAGGAATTCCAAGTCTCCGACAATCCCTACAATGCCGCGTATGGCGGGGCAGGCGCCGGATTCGTCAATACGGTAACAAAATCCGGCACGGACGTATTTCACGGCGACGCTTTTTACTACAACCGCAACTCCGGCGTTGGCAACGCCAACGACGCGATTGACAAAGCGAATGGACTCTCGCGGCCAATCGACGTGTTGCAACAATTCGGCGCGGACCTGGGCGGGCCGGTGATTCACAACAAAGCATGGTTTTATTTCGACTACGAACAGCAGCGCCGCAAACAGCCGATTTCGGTGATTAATCCTGGGTTCACGGGAATCAACGTGACGTCCTTTAACGATTCAAACGGCAATCCGCTGCCGGCGGGCACTGTGTTGCCTACGTCGAATTCGCAGTATCCCGTACCGGGCGGGTTCAGCACGCCGCCCGCTTCGAACAGTCCGAATTACCCGGCTTATCTTCAGCAAGTGTCGAATGCCATCGGGGCCGTCACGCGAAATCTGGGGCAGCGCGCGCGCCGCGCGGATAATGTATCTTTTTTTCCAAAGCTCGACTGGCAGCCGACGAACGCGGACCACGTGACCTTCGTCTACAACTACAGCCGGTTTAATTCTCCTGGCGGCGAGATTACCTTCAACCCCGTCGCCACTTTCGGCGATGAATCTCTTTCCAACAACTTCGTTCGCGACCACCATGCGACCGTGCATTGGACGCACACGTTTGGCTCAACACTGCTGAACGACGCACACGTCAGCTTCTTGCGCGACGAGCAAATTGAAACGCCGTCGGGCCTTGCTCCCACCACGCTGGGACAGATTGAATTCTTCAGCCCGCAGTTTTTCGAGCTCGGCAATCCGACATTTTCCCGCGGCGACAACAAGGAATTTCAGTGGCAGTTGAGTGATCAGGTCACTTACATCGCGGGCCGGCACACTTTGAATTTCGGCTTCGACTTCGACCGCACTCACGTCACCGATTTTTTCCCGGGAAATTTCAACGGAACCTATGCGTTTGGCAACCCCACCAACTTTGCGCTGGGACGTTACGCCTTTTTCACGCAAAACGGCGGGAATCCGGCGTTCCCATTTACGTTTCCCTATTATGGATTTTACGGGCAGGACAAATTCCAGATGACCAAAAAACTTACGCTGGATTTCGGTTTGCGAGAGGACTTTCAGATTTATCCTCAGCCAACGGCAAATACGACGACCGGCAGCCCGCTGGTCGCGCAGTTGACTGGCCAGTTTCCGAACCAATACAACCGCATTTCGCCGCGAATCGGATTTGCTTATCAGCCCTTTGACAAGACCGTTGTTCGCGGCGGCTTTGGTCTGTTCCGCGAAATTCTCGACGGCCTCAATTACGAAAATTCAGTGATTTCCAACGGGTTGGCGACGCAGCAAGCGAGCACGTCCGTGGGTTTCGACAGCACTCTTGCGCCCAACCAGCAAACGCCAACGTTCCCGAGTTTCTTTTCCAACACTTCGTCGTTTGGAGGCTCCTCAAACATTTCAATTGTTGATCCGGGCTTTCAGACTCCCTACGTTATTGAATCGAGTCTCGAGATCGCGCAACAGTTGGCGCCGGGTATGACGCTCACCGTGGGAACGATGTGGACGCACGGTGTGCATTTGGTAGCATCCAGCGCGTACGACAAGAATTTGATTCCGCCTGCCGGAACGACAAGCTATACAGTCTGCCCGGCAGGAGTCGGCCAGGGCACATCCGGCTCTCCAGACCCGAGCGTCTCGGTGTGTACAGGACCGACGTTTACGGGGCCGAATCTGGACAATAATTCCTCCGGAAATCCGGGGCTTATCAACGAAGGGTTGCTCACTTCAGCCGTCGGTCAGATCAACGCCCTGATCAGTCCCGGCGTGAACAATTACAACTCTCTCTACGCGCAGCTTCAACGCAGAGTCGCTCACGGACTGTCGGTGATGACTTCGTACACGTATTCGAAAAATCTACAGACAGGCGTCGACTTCTTCAACCAGTTCAATCTGAAGGATACGCACGGTCCGTCGCTGCTCGACCAGCGCCATCGGCTTTCGATCGCCGCTGTTTACGCGCCTAACGCCTCGGGTATTTCAAACATGATGGAACGCCACCTTCTCTCGGATTGGACCCTGAGCACCGTGATGCAGTTCAATTCCGGACGTCCGTATGCATCCCTGCTTACCAACGCATGCACCGGGGTTAATTTCGTGAGTTGCAGCCCCACGACAGGAAATGACAATCTGAACGACAGTGCCTTCAACGAATCGACGGGTAATACGGCGCTGGGGATAAACGGGGCGGGCCCTACGCCCGGAGTCGGTCTCGACAGTTTTTATGGACCGTGGATCGACGAAATCGATCTCGGATTGGCTCGCGCGTTCCATATCACGGAGCGGCAAAGCATCCAGATCCAGGCGCAGGTCTTCAACCTGTTCAATCACCCGAACTTTTACGTGCAGAATGGTTCCGGAATCGTTCAGACGCAATACAGTCCGGTTGGTGCCACGTGTGGCGACAGTATATCGGTAAATCAACAATGTTTCCTGGTACCTAATTCCGGATTCAAAACGCTTGAGTCCATCGGCCAGTTGAACGGCCCGCGAACGTTCCAGTTTTCGTTCCGGTATCAGTTCTGATGGAGTGCAACAATAGAATGATTCCGTAACAACGGCCGAATACGTGCTAGTCAAGTCAGAGCCAAAGGGGGATACATTGAACGTCAAGCCATCGTCAACTTCTTCGCTCAATAATTCCATCATGAGCGCCGCCACGGTGCATCGCGTGCTGCTGCATCTCAGCGGATTTTTCGCCGCTGGCTTATTTGCGCTGATTTTGTGCGCGCCAAGTTATGCCCAGACGCGCCGTCCCATCAATCTCGACGATCTTGCCCGCATGCGCGACGTTCGCGATCCGCAGTGCTCTCCCGAAGGCAAGTGGGTCGCCTACACCGTCAGCACCATCGACGCCAAAACCGACAAGCACGCTTCCCATGTCTGGATGGTGCGCACCGACGGCTCTCGCGACATGCAGGTCACCGAAAGTCAGGAATCGGAAGGCGGGCCCGAGTGGTCTCCCGACGGAAAATATCTGGCGTTCACTTCCGGGCGTCCCGGCAAAGCCAAAGGAACGCAGGTCTGGCTTCTGAATCGCGAGGGCGGGGAAGCGATGCAGCTCACTGAACTCAAGGGCCATTTACAGGGTTACGAATGGTCGCCGGATTCCAAGCGCCTCGCGCTCGTCGTCATGGATCCTGACCCCGAAGCGGAAGCCGAAGAAGCCGCCGCGAAGCCCGGCGCGCCTCCGCATATACCCAAGCCGATTGTGATTGACCGCTACCATTTTCGACAGGACGTCGTCGGGTACCTGCTCAGCAATCGCCACAGCCGCATCTACCTCTTCGATATCGCCACGAAAAAAATGGACCGCCTCACCAAAACTAATTTCGACGAATCGGGTCCCGTGTGGTCGCCCGACGGTTCGCGCATCGCGTTTCTAAGCAATCACGATCCGCATCCCGACCGCGATCCTGTGCCGCAGGTTTTTGTCGCCGATGCACAGCCGGGCGTCGTTGAAAAACAGGTCAGCAATTACGGCGCGCGCGGCACGCGCGGCCGCCTGGCGTGGAGTCCCGACAGCAAATCTATCGCCTTCCTTGTGGGCGACGAAAAAAAGTGGGACGCCTATGGCATGAGCCATCTCGCCATCGTTCCCGCGGACGGTTCTGCTGCTCCAACCATTCTCACCGAGAAACTCGATCGCTCCGTTTCGTCGCCCTATTTCAGTGAAGACGGCAAATCCATCGTCGTCGCGGAGGAAAACGATCGTTCGGAGTATCCGATTTCGATAAACATCGCCGATCAAAGCGTGCAGAGACTGCTTCAGCCGCCGATCGAGATCGGTGCCATGTCGCATTCAAAGGGCTGCCTGGTTGCTCTCACCGGCAGCGATACCAAGCCCGTGGAGATTTATTCCTGGGAAGGCGGCACGCTACGCCAACTGACGCATCAAAATGACAAACTTTTCTCCGAACTCGATCTCGCCAAGACAGAAGACGTCGAATACAAAACTCCCGACGGAACGGACGTCCACGGCCTGCTGACTTATCCGCTGGGATACGCGCAAGGCGCGAAAGTGCCGCTACTGCTGCGTATTCACGGTGGCCCCGACGGGCAGGACGCGCACTCGTTCAGTTTCGAACGGCAGATTTTCGCGGCCAATGGCTACGCCGTGCTCAACGTGAATTATCGCGGCAGTTCGGGTCGCGGCCAAAAATTCCAGCGCGCGATTTTTGCCGACTGGGGTCACGACGAAGTCGAGGATTTGGAAGCGGGAATCAATCACGTAATCAGCATGGGTATTGCGGATCCCAATAAGCTCGGCGTCGGCGGCTGGAGCTACGGCTGCATCCTCACCGACTACATGATCGCCAGCGATCCGCGCTTGAAAGCCGCCACTTGCGGCGCGGGCACGGGATTCACCGTCGCTCTTTACGGCGTCGATCAGTACATCATTCAATACGACAATGAAATCGGCCCGCCGTGGAATCCGAAAGCCTGGGAGACGTATCAAAAAATTTCGTATCCGTTTTTGCATGCGGATCGCATCAAGACGCCCACGCTTTATTTCAATGGCGACAAGGATGCCAACGTCCCTATCATCGGCAACGAGGAAATGTACGAAGCGTTGCGCAGCCTCGGCGTTCCCACCGGGCTGATTATTTATCCCAACGAGTTTCACGGGATTCAGCGGCCCAGCTTCCAGCGCGATCGCTACGAGCGTTATCTCGCGTGGTACGCGAAGTACCTCAAGAATAGCAGCGCCACGAGCCACGAAGCGGTGGGGGACGGCAAGTAAGGCGCGGTAATATTTCCGAGCGTGCGAAAACGGCCACGCTGTTCCGCTGTCCTATGCCCAAAATCGGCGAATCTTCTCAACTGAATTCTCCCGCTGGAAGCGACCTCAAGCGTGTCGACACAAATTTGCCCGGCGTTTGCGAGATTCTCCTCGAACCTCGCGGCGACGCTCGCGGTAGTTTCCTCGAAACGTATCACCAGAAAAAATTCGCCGAACTCGGCATCACGGATATTTTCGTGCAGGACAATCATTCGACCTCCGCGCAAGGTGTGTTGCGCGGCTTGCATTACCAGCTCAATCGCTCGCAGGCCAAGCTTTGTCGCGTGATCGAAGGCGAAGCGCTCGACGTAGCCGTCGATATTCGCGTCGGCTCACCGCATTTTGGCAAATGGGCGAGCGTTGTCCTGTCAGCGGAGAAGCGCAACCAGCTTTATGTGCCGCGCGGTTTCGCGCACGGATTTTTGACCTTGTCGCCTCGCGTGCAATTCCTCTACAAGTGCAGCGATTTTTACGACGGCGCCGACGAGCACGGCATCGCCTTCGACGATCCAGACCTGAACATTGCGTGGGGAACCACCTCGCCGCTGCTTTCCGAGAAAGATCAGCATCTCCCGCCGCTGGCCAAAGTCCCACGGAAATTCCTGCCGCGCTATTAATGTT
>DATGJE010000292.1:0-4635 GCA_035295305.1 Candidatus Acidiferrales bacterium
TCAAGATGGGCGATGGTTGGCATGTTCGCTCCTATTGGTTTTTGTTCCGCGCTGCGGCGATTGTAAGGGAAATTGCGTACTTTACGCCGCCGCACCCAGCGGGGTTATAATTATGGGGCACGAAAGCAATTTGAGGAGGAAGAAATGACAGAAGCTCAAGGAACCGCGCAGGCTGCTCCGTATACGGTGCCGCCGCTGCCCTATGGATTCGACGCGCTTGAACCGTATATCGACGCGAAGACCATGGAAATCCATCACGACAAGCATCACGGCGCATACGTCAAGAATTTGAACGCCGCGCTCGAAGGCCACGCCGATTTGGCGAAGCTGTCGGTGGAGGCGCTGATCAGCAAAATCGACAGCGTCCCGGAAAATATCCGCACGGCTGTGCGCAACAATGGCGGCGGGCACGCGAATCATTCGCTCTTCTGGAAAATAATGAAGAAGGGCGGAGGCGGCGAGCCGAAAGGCGAAATCGCGGACGCGATCAAATCGACGTTTGGGAGCTTCAACGAATTCAAAACGAAATTCAATGAGGCGGCGACGAAGCGATTCGGCTCCGGCTGGGCGTGGCTGCAGATTAAGGGCGGCAAGCTGGGAATTGAGTCGACGCCGAATCAGGACAATCCGTTGATGAGCGGCGCGAAACCGGTGATGGGAATTGACGTTTGGGAGCATGCCTATTATTTGAAATACCAGAATCGCCGGCCGGAATATATCGAGGCGTGGTGGAACGTGGTCAACTGGGAGCAGATCAACCAGAATTTCTCGCACGCGAAGAAGTAACGCGGCGCGGGAGAATTAACGAAGAATAAAGCAGATTCCCGGCCTTCGGCAGGCAGGCTCGCTGGATGCTGATCGCATCCGCGCCACGGCGCGCAGGCTCGGAATGACAATGCAGGGAGACGCGGCGTGAATTTTGTTCGCGCCGCGTTTTTGTTTTTGTGCCGCGGCTTTCAGGGATGCGGGAAGAGATGAGCTTCGAGGGCGAGGATGGCGATGGCGGCGAGAGTTGTGATGATGGTGACGATGAGGCCGACGCGCACGAATTCCCAGAAAGTGATTTTTGTGCGGCGCGCGGCGAGCTGAAGAACAATTAAATTCGCGACGGAGCTGATGGGCGTGGCGTTGCCCGCCAGCGTGCTGGTGCTGGCGACGGCGAGCCAGACAAAGTGACTGTTGGGGAGCGTCGCGATCACCGGCTTGACGAGCAACACGGCGGGCACGTTGCTGACAAGATTTGAGAGCACCAGCATGGTTCCACTGACGGCGAAAAGCTGCGAAGTGATGCCGCCGTTGAGTCCCGGCTCAAAAAAATGAATGAGGTAGGTGACCGCGCCGGAATTTTCGAATCCCTGCATGACGACGAAGAGCGAGGCGAAGAAAAGCAGCAGCTCCCAATTTATGCGGTGATGAATGCTTTCGGATTTCACGCGGCCAATGATCAGGATGAACGCTCCCACGGCCGCGGCGGCGAGAGGAAACGAGAAATTCATGGTCCACAGCACGAGGACAAGCGCGGCGGCGATTCCGCATTTGATGAGCAGAGAACGATCCAGCGCCACGGGAATGGCTTCCGGGTTTCCTTCGAGCGGCGCAGCGTTTGCGAGTTGGCGGCGGAAAAAAAGTGCCAGGATGGCAACGTCCAGCACAAGTCCCACGAGCGCGACGGGCGCGAGATGAAATAAGAAATCGAGAAAAGTGAAATGCGCAGTGACGCCGACGAGCGCGTTCTGCGGATTTCCGGTGACGGACATCACCGAGCCGATGTTCGACGAAGTGGCCAGAGCGACGAGATACGGAAGTTTCGGGAGATGCAAACGGTCGGTGATGGCGAGAACGATGGGAGTGAAGATGAGGCAAATGGTGTCGTTGACGAAAAATGCGGAGAGAATTCCCGCGGTGAAGATGAGCAACACGAGAAGTTGAAAGCGCGTGCGGGCGAGCGAAGCGACATGGACGGCGATCCAGTCGAAAAAATGCGCGATTTGGAAATGCGCGACGAGAATCATGATGCCGAGGAGGAAAATAATCGTGTCCCAACTGACCGCGCGATACGCGCCGTCGAGCGAGACGACTCCGACGAGCACCATGGCGACGGCGCCGCAAAAAGCCGCAGCGGTGCGGTCGAGATGGCTGCCGCGGCCGCTTTCGACGGCGATGAGGATGTAGGTGACGAGGAAAATAATGATGGGGAGCCAGTGAAGCTGCGTCAGAAAAGGGACGATGGCTGCGGGCAGCGAGAGCATGCAGAAGGGAGCTTAGCGCGCTTCGCTCACAATGACTACTTCGCGCGGATGAAGTGCGCGAATCGGAAAGTGAACGGCGATTGCTTTTTTGTCGTGGCTGAGGCCTGCCTGCGCAGGCAGGCCACGACCCACAAAGCGCATGCACGATTCTCCCTCCTAAAATCGGGTTTCTTCCCGACCGCCAAGTAAGCCGTCCTCCCGGTATGCTGGCGGCATTATGGCCCGCACATGAATCTCTCTTCGTTACCTGTTCAAGGAGCTGCGATGCCTATTCATCTTTCAAATGCTTGGAAAAGCGGGGCTGGAATCATTAATCACGTAATTTCGCTTTTGCCGAATTTAATACTGGCATGCGTGGTATTCGTTCTGTTTTTCATTGCGGGTAAATTGTGCAAGTCGCTGGTGGAACGAGTGAGTAACCGGAGGCAAGCGCGTCGAAACGTGGCGTTGTTGCTGGGACGCCTGGCGCAGACGCTCGTGTTGGTCCTGGGATTCCTGATCGCGGTGGCGATTGTCGCGCCGTCGTTTCGCGCCGGCGACTTGATTAAAATGCTGGGCATCGGCGGAGTGGCGATTGGATTCGCGTTCCAGAATATTCTGCAGAACTTTCTCGCCGGGATCCTTCTGCTGATCCATGAGCCGTTTCGAATCGGCGATCAGATTTCGGTGACTGGTTTGGATGGCACGGTTGAGACGATTGAAACGCGGGCCACGATGATCGAAACGCCGGATGGCCGGCGCATAGTGATTCCTAATGCTGTACTGTTCACGAATCCTGTGACAGTGGGGCCAGCAAACGACAAACAATAAGCCAATCCCGGAGAAACGCGGGTCCCGAAGCAAGGCCGGGCACTGAAGCAAAACCAAGCGCCGAAGCGAGTCAAAAGAGCGCCTGAAACAGGTGCTGGTAGTTTGATTAAGCTCTTGTGGGCGGCAAGGCTGTGCGCGGTAATTCATGTAGTATCTCCTAAATGAATGGAACGATTCAGACGCGGTGCTGCATCGCGGGCGGAGGGCCTGCGGGAATGATGCTGGGGTTTTTGCTGGCGCGGGCGGGGGTGGACGTGCAGGTGCTTGAGAAGCATGGGGATTTTCTGCGGGATTTTCGCGGCGACACAGTTCACCCTTCGACGCTCGAAGTGATATACGAGCTGGGGATTCTGGAAGAATTCCTGAAACGTCCGCATCAGGAAGTGCGGGACCTTGCGGGGCAGGTCGGCAGCGAGACGGTGCCGATTGCGGACTTCACGCATCTGCCGACACACTGCAAGTTTACCGCTTTGATGCCTCAATGGGATTTTTTGAATTTCATCGCAGAGAAGGCCAAACATTATCCGGGCTTTCACCTGAAGATGCAGGCCGAAGTGACCGATTTGATCAAAGAGGACGGAAATATCGTTGGCGTGCAAGCGAAGACGCCGACTGGAACATTGGAGATGCGCGCGAGTCTGACGATTGGGGCGGATGGCCGGCATTCGGTGGTTCGCGAACGAGCGGGACTGGAAGTGGTCAATGTGGGCGCGCCGATGGACGTGTTGTGGATGCGATTCAGCAGGAAGAATAGCGATCCCGAGCAAACGTTTGGGCATATCGACGCGGGAAAAATGCTCGTGATGCTGAATCGCGAAGAATACTGGCAGTGCGCGTTCGTGATTCCGAAGGGCGGCTTCGACGAGATCCGGCAAAAAGGGCTGCCCGCGTTGCGGGAAGAAATTGCGAACTTTTCGCCGGCTTTGCGGGATCGCGTGGAGGAGTTGCGCGATTGGAAGGATGTGAGTTTGCTGACGGTGGCGGTGGACCGATTGGCGCGCTGGCATTTGCCGGGACTGCTGTGCATTGGAGACTCAGCGCATGCCATGTCGCCAATTGGGGGCGTGGGAATCAACCTGGCGATTCAGGATGCGGTGGCGACGGCGAATATTCTGAGCGAGAAGCTGCGCGAGGGCGCCGTGCGCGAAAGCGATCTGCGCGCGGTGCAGCAGCGGAGAATGTTTCCGACTCGGGCGACGCAAGGGTTGCAAGTTTTCGTGCAGAATCGCATCATCAAGCGCGCGCTGGGCAGCACCAAGCCGCTTAGGCTTCCGTGGCCATTGAAACTGGTGCGCCGATGGTCGGTGCTGCGGCGGATTCTGCCGCGGATCGTGGGAGTGGGATTCCGGCCAGAGCATGTGAAGACGCCGGAAGCGAATATTGCAACCGCGAAGTGATGAGTGCCTGTTGGGCAAGATACAATGGCCAGAGTCCCCCACCCTTCGCAGAAAAACGCTCCCTTCCTTCGTCAGGGTAAACAGGATGGGGCACCCAAAAACGCGCTTCGCAGAAAGCGCACAGTGATGAAAGATACTTTAAACGGGCGCTAGTGGACGGTGAGTGTGACGTCGTAGGT
>DATGJE010000293.1:0-3158 GCA_035295305.1 Candidatus Acidiferrales bacterium
TTGAACCAGCCGACGGACCCTGCAGTGTATGCTTCACTCCCGCAGAACAACGAGGCCTGGACGACGTGGATGACGCTCGCCATCCGTACGCCAGGACCGTCGAGTGGCCTAGTGGAGGAAGTGAAGAAGCAAGTCTGGAGCTTGGACAGCCAGCTCCCAGTGAGTGATGTTCAGATGATGGAAGACCTGATGGTGGAGTCGCTCGCAACGCAAAGGTTCAACATGCTCCTCCTCGGACTCTTCGCCGTACTCGCGCTGATTCTCGCGGCAGTCGGGATTTACGGCCTCATCTCCTATGGCATCAGCCAGCGCACCCATGAAATCGGCATTCGGATCGCTCTCGGCGCACAGAGAGGTGCCGTGCTTCGAATGGTCATGGGCGAAGGTGCCAAACTTGTCTTCCTGGGCATTGCCATCGGCAGTGCTGGCGCTTTTGCGCTGACGCGGTTGATGGCGAGCCTGTTGTTCGAAGTGAAGCCGACCGATCCATCCACGTTTGCCGGCGTTGCGATTCTGCTCGCAATAGTCGCGCTCGCGGCCTGCTACATCCCCGCTCGCCGCGCCATGAAAGTCGACCCCATGGTTGCCCTGCGTCACGAGTGAGTCTGTAGCTCAGGTCCCGTTCACGCGGCGTCTGCGTGAACTGACCTGAGACCGTGCTTTTGCAGCGGCCGACCTTTTACCCTGGGAGGGTTTACGCGAAGGGGGGCGGGTGTGCCAGACGGCCTGCGGCTTTGAGAGTTTCCACCGTCGCCGCATCTATCGCTGCGCCGCGCATCGTGCTAGCGTTGTCAGAGCGAAATTCGATGATGCGACGGTCGCACAACAGGCTAAAAGGCTCCCTAAACCCGCCGAGAACGCCCCAAAAACGTCAAGTCTTGATCGGTAATGGAATGCACAGTCCCGCAAACACAACTGCTTTAGAACGTGCGACTTACATTTTCTTGATCGGTAATGAATTCACATTGTTGCGATGCTCAAACTTTGCCCGCAAAGCGGCCTTGAGAACGCATCCGGCCGCTACACCGAATTCTCTTTCCTCCCACAAAATCCGACGCCGGCATCATCCGTTGCGCCGTGAGATCTCGATTTTGCTCCGGCGTTTCGTTAAGATGGACGTTTTCCAAAACACGAAAGGACCGCGCAGGCGTACCCCAAAAATATGGCTTCTGCCTCAAAACCCCGCGTCCGCTTCGCGCCCTCACCGACGGGCTATCTCCACGTCGGCGGCGCGCGCACGGCCCTGTTCAATTGGCTGTTCGCGCGCCACGAAGGCGGCACGATGATCCTGCGCATCGAGGACACGGACGTCGAGCGCAATAAGCCGGAGCTTGTCGACGGAATCCTCGCGGGCTTGCGCTGGCTTGGCCTGCCGTGGGACGAGGGCCCGTACTTTCAGTCGCAGCGTCTGGAAATGTATCGCGCCGCAGCGGAGAGCCTGCTCGCGAAAGGCGCTGCCTTTCCGTGCTACTGCAAAGCGGTCCAGTATGCGGGCGCCGATGCCATCGTCGAAGGCGAAGAGGGCGCGGAAAAAGCCGCGCGAATTCCCCCTTGCCCGTGTCGCGATTTGACTCCCGCCGAACGCACCGAAAAAGACCGCCAGGGTTTGACGCGCGCGATTCGGTTTGCGTCTCCGCGTTCTGGAGTCACGCGATTCGAAGACGCCGTCTTTGGGCCGCGCGAAGTTCAGAACAGCGAAATCGAGGACTTCGTTCTCTTGCGCTCGTCTGGCTTGCCGACTTATCAGCTCAGCGTCGTTGTCGACGATATTGACATGCGCATCACGCACATCATTCGGGGCGCGGATCATCTCTCGAACACGCCCAAGCAGGCTTTGCTGTACGAAGCTTTGGACGCGCCGCCGCCGATTTTTGCGCACGTGCCGCTGATTTTGGGGCCGGATCGCACGCGCCTTTCGAAACGCCATGGAGCCACCAGCGTCAGCTCCTATGCCGACGAGGGTTTTCTTCCCGAGGCGTTTCGCAATTTTCTGGCGCTGCTCGGATGGTCCACCGGTTCAGACGAGGAATTTTTGCGCACCACCGAGCTCATCGACCGGTTTTCGCTTTCCGGTGTCAGCCGCACCAATGGCATTTTCGATCGCGACAAACTCGAATGGTTCAATTCGCAATATCTGCAGAAGCTGCCCATTGATGAGCTGCTTCCGTACGTCAAAGCCGAACTGCAGCGCGCTGGTCTGTGGCGCGAGGAGTGGGATGGCGCCGAACGCGAATGGTTCGCGCACACGGTAGACATTCTTCGGCCGCGCACGCGCCTGCTTCCGGATTTTGCCACGTGGTCGCGCGCATTTTTCTCCGACGATTTCGATTACGATCCGGAAGCGCGCAAGAAATTCTGGAAGGATCCGAAGCTGCCGGATTGGCTTGGCAAGTTAGCCGACGCGCTGGACGCGTTGAATGATTGGAATCACGACGCCTGCGACCACGCGCTTCGGGCGTTGGCCGAAGCGGAAGGCGTCAAGGCCGGCCTGCTGATCAACGCTACTCGCGTCGCCATTGTCGGGCGCGCCGTCGCCCCGCCGCTCTTTGAAACCATGCTCGTGCTTGGGAAGGCGCGCGTCATCGCGCGTTTACGCCGCGCGCTGCCCTTTGTCTCTCCGGAGTGAATGCAATGCAGCTTCGGAGAATTTTTGCGGTGTCGGCTTGCAGGCGGGGAAGAATTACGCGTCGCGGCAGAGTGCGAGACAAATTCTCAGCGAGAGTTTAGTCTTTGCGATTCGTGGGCGGCTACTGTTGTTTGCCGCTGAAAATATCCGGGGACATCGCGTGCGCCTTCGTTCCCGTCGTCGCGATATCGATTTTCGCGATCACTGGAATTCTTACCGGTGGCAGGCAGGCGCTGTCGTTGCAGGCCTGGTATTGGAGGGTGAATGGCAGGTTCATTTTTCCGAGCGCTGCATTCGCCGCCACGGAAAATTTCGCGCGCACGGTAAATTGTTTTGTGTAAACCGAAAGAGGCGTGTCCGAAAACGAAAGCTTCAAACTTGTTCCTTCTGGATACAGCGTCTGCACTTCCTTGATTCCCGCGGGCGGCTTCGCCGTCAAATTCGTCGGGATCAAATAATCTTCCGAGACTTTGTGCGCGTTCATATGAAATCCTGGCATGATTCCCACTACCACGCCGATTTCAAATGTGCT
>DATGJE010000294.1:0-14444 GCA_035295305.1 Candidatus Acidiferrales bacterium
GCAACGCGAGCGTCGTCAGGGAGGTGACGCGCGATCAGCAGGGCTGGCGCTGGCTGGAATCTCTGTTTCAGGACGTGCGCTACGGCGCGCGCACATTGCGCAGGTCTGCCGGATTCACTGCCGTGGCCGTACTGACATTGGGGCTGGGAATTGGTGCCAACACGGCAATTTTCAGCGCCGTGAATCCCATTCTGTTCGAGCCGCTGCCGTATTCGCATCCGGAGCGAATCATGATGATTTGGGGCATCTTCCAGGGCGCGCGCTCGCACATAAGTTTCCACAATTATCGCGAACTCCTTGAACGCAACCGTTCCTTCGATGCCCTTGCCATATTCGAGGCCTGGCAGCCAACGATGACGGGAGCGGCTGAGCCCGAGCGGCTCGATGGGCAAAATGTAAGTTACGGATATTTTCGCGCGCTGGGTGTCGCGCCCGCGATGGGCCGCGATTTTCAACCGTCGGACGATGCCTACCACGGGCCGCACGTTGCGATTCTCAGCTACGGCCTTTGGCAACGGCGGTTCGGCGGTGATCGTTCAATGGTCGGCCGGCAGATCACGCTCGACGGCGACAGCTACACCGTGATTGGCATCATGCCGCGCGGTCTTGACAATGTGCTCTCTTCCACAGCCGAGATATGGTCGCCGGATCAATACGATCCGTCGCATATTACGGACACCAATACAGCAGAATGGGGCAATCACCTGAGTACGGTCGCCCGGCTGCGGCCGGGCGTGAGCTTTGCCCAAGCGAAGTCTGACATCGAAAGGATCGCGCATACGCCTGTGCCGGAGTTCCCGCGGCCGCGATGGGGCTCGCTGCGTCTGGGCTTCGTCGTCGATTCGCTGCAGGAAGACGTCACACGCGGCGTCAAGCCCGCGCTGCTCGCCGTTCTCGGCGCAGTGATGCTGGTTCTCTTAATTGCCTGCGTAAACGTGACGAATTTGTTGCTGGCTCGCGGCGCGCTGCGTCGCGGTGAATTCGCGATGCGTGCAGCGCTGGGGGCGGGACGCTCGCGGCTGATTCAGCAACTGCTCACGGAGAGTTTGCTGCTCGCCTTGATTGGCGGCGCTCTTGGATTGCTGGTGGCTCAATTTGCCGTGCAAGCGCTTGTCGCGCTCAGTCCGCCGGACTTGCCGCGGCTCGCCGCCATCAGCCTCGACCGGAACGCATTCCTGTTCGCGCTTGGCATTACCACGCTGATTGGTTTGCTTGTCGGGCTGATTCCGGCAATTCACTCCTCCCGCAGTGACCTCAATGCCGGGCTGAAGGAAGGAGTCCGACAGAGCGCGGGAGCGCACCAGTTGACGCGCCGGGCACTCGTCGTCGCCGAAGTGGCGCTTGCCCTTGTTCTGCTCGCGAGCGCTGGGTCGCTCTTGCGCAGCTTCTCACGTCTGTTCTCGGTCGATCCAGGATTCGAAGCTTCAAACGTTCTCACCATGCAAGTGCAAACTTCCGGTCACCGGTTCGATGACCAGAACAACACTCACCGCTTCTTTTCTCAAGCGCTCGAAGAAGTGCGCCACGTTCCCGGCGTCGATTCGGCGGCCTTCACCAGCCTGTTGCCTTTGGCTGACGATCCTCTGTTGGGCCTCTACGGCGCGCAATTCGAGAAAGACAAAGGGGCGCCGCTGAACGGCGGCAAAGGCGTATTTCGTTACGTCGTGACGCCCGGATATTTCGAAACCATGCGCATCCCGCTGCGGCGTGGCCGCTTTCTCGAAAAGGGAGACGTGGCCGGCGCGCCGCACGTGGTGGTCATCAGTGAATCGCTGGCGAAGAAAAACTTCGGCAATCAAGGTCCACTTGGTCAACGCATGCACATCGGCGGCTTTCCCAACTGGCCGTGGTACACGATTGTCGGGGTGGCGGGCGACGTAAGGCAGGAATCCCTTGCCGTGAGTGACCCGGATGCGGTGTACATCACGCCCGAACAATCGTGGTACGCGGACCAGGCAATGTCATTGGTGGTTCGCGCGCACGGTGATGCTGCGGCGCTCACTCCGGAGACAAAAAATGCGATATGGTCTGTCGACAAAAACCAGCCCATTGTGCGCATCGCGACCATGAACACGCTTGTGGCCGCGACGGGGGCCGAGCGTCGCTTCACTTTGATTTTGTTCGAGGCGTTTGGAATGGTGGCGCTCGCGCTCGCCGCCGTTGGTATCTACGGCGTGCTTTCCGGCAGCGTCACCGAACGTACGCACGAGATTGGGATACGAGCGGCGCTTGGCGCATCGCGGAGCAACATTCTTGTCTTGGTGATTCGGCAGGGCATGATGCTCACCGGGCTTGGCGTGGTGATCGGCTTGGCTGCAGCGTTTGCCGCAAGCCAAGCCATTGCCACCCTATTGTTTGGCATTTCGCCACTCGACCCGCTCACGTATTTCGGCGTGATTGCGTTGCTGCTTGCCGTGTCGGCGATCGCATGCTGGGTACCCGCGTGGCGTGCGGCGCGCGCGGATCCCATGGTGGTGTTGCGTTACGAGTAGCAACCGACGCGGTAATTCATAGGCGACGAGAAGCATAGGATTCCGTAGCTCGCGTGCCCTCCCGTATTACACTTGCAGACGGAATATTCCACAGGCGTCCTCAGGGTTCTTCGACGCACTGAAGATTCCACGATACCGCGAATGCCCAACGACACTCTATTGCCTATGGCGCCGCCTGCGGCGCCATCACCCGCAGCTTCTGCCGCAGCGCCGATGGCGACGCCGAGCATCATCTCCGCAATGCTGCGAACCTCGCGGCGTGCCAGCGACCTGATTTTTTCTCCAGGGCGATTACCGCAAGTGGAAGCCAACGGCCAGCTGGTTGGCGTGAAGATCCCGTCGGTGGAGATTTTGACGTCTGAAGATACGGCGCGCATTGCCGCCGACCTGATTGGCGGCAACAAGCAAGCCGTCGAGAAATTGCGCGAACAAGGTTCCTGCGACATTTCGTACAGTCTGCCGAAACTTTCGCGTTTCCGCGTAAATATTTTCACCCAGCGCGGAAGCTGCGCCATTGTGATGCGCGTGATTCCCAGCACCGTGCCCACTTTCGAAGACCTGCATCTGCCGCCGCAACTTCACGATCTCACGAAGCTGCGGAATGGGATCGTGCTGGTGACGGGTCCCACGGGTTCCGGTAAATCTTCCACGCTCGCGGCGATTCTGGACGAAGTCAACGAGCAACAGGCGATTCACATCCTGACGATTGAAGACCCGATCGAATTTCTGCACTCGCACAAGAAGGCGACCATCCACCAGCGCGAGTTGCACAGCGACACGCCATCTTTTGCTCTCGCTCTGCGCGCTGCGTTGCGCCAGGCGCCAAAAATGATTCTGGTCGGCGAAATGCGCGACCGCGAGACGATTGAAATCGCTCTCGAAGCCGCCGAAACCGGGCACTTGGTTTTTTCCACGCTGCACACAGTTGACGCGTCCAAGACGATCGAGCGCATCGTCGGCGTCTTTCCGCTGAGCGACCAGCACGTGATCCGCTCGCGCTTTTCGAAAACCTTCCGCTACGTCGTTTCGCAACGCCTGGCGCCACGACTCGATGGCGAAGGGCGCGTTGCCGTCATCGAAATATTGAAGTCGACCATGCGCACGCGCGAATATGTGGAACGCGGCGAGGGTGAAGGGAAGACGCTGATTGACGCGATGCGCGACGGCGAGACGGAAGGAATGCAGACTTTCGATGGAGAGCTCGAAAAGCTCGTCCGCGCCGGGACCCTCGACCTCGAATCCGCCATCACCTATTCCACGAACGCAGGGAATCTCCGCTTGCTCCTCGCGGATCTGTCCGAGGAATCCGCTAAGGCTGCTTCCAAGAAACCTGCTCGTACCACCGATCCGAAAACCACGCTCGACGGCATCGAAATTGAACGCTAGCCATCAGTCCAGTTGTTTGCCCTTCGTTTCTGGCAGCGCCAGCGTCAGCAGTGCGGCGATGAAAAACGCGATGCCAAGAATGAAGAATGAGTGCCCCAGGCCGAAATGAACGGCCAGCGCGCCCACAGCGACCGGTGCGACGGCGGAGATGCCTCGTCCGATATTGTAGGTGAGCCCCATCGCCGTGGCGCGAATCTCGGTGGGGAAAATTTCGGAAGCAATGGCACCAAAGCCGGAAAAGAATCCAATCCCGAAAAATCCAAGCAACGGTCCCAGGACCAGAAGCCAAAGCGTGCCATGCACGAATCCATAAACCGGCGCGAGAATCGCCGCGATGAATAAATAAGCGAAGTACGTCCGACGTCTCCCGAAGCCATCCGCGGCAAATCCAAACAGAGCATATCCGAACCATTTGCCCACGCCCATCAGCAACAGCCACGCTGTGGTCTTCGCGATATTCAGCCCGCGGCCGCCTTGCGAAACGGGCAGCGACAGGTACGCGGGAATCCAGAAGAACAATCCCCAGTAGCCAAACATCCCAAAAGTATTCATCGTCGTCGCGATGAAACCATTCCAGCGAAGATCCTTGCGCCACAGCACGCGCAAAGGAACGCTGGGCGCGCGGCCGGCAATTTTTTCGCGGCTCCGCCAAATTTCCGGCTCCGGCACGCGACACTGAATCCAAAACGCAAACAGCGCCGGCAGAACTCCAACGAAAAACACGCCGCGCCAACCGAAACGCGGAAGGATCGCCCCAGCGACGCCCGCGGCCAACATTTCGCCAATCGCCCAGGTGGATTGCATCATGCCGAGCGCTTTGCCGCGATGCTCGGCGGGCCATGTTTCTGCGACCAGGGCCGCACCTGCAGTCCATTCTCCGCCCATGCCCAGGCCGAGGATGATGCGAAAGATAGCAAGCTCGACGACGGTTTGCGAAAAGCCGCACGCAGCTGTGGCGACAGAATAAATAAGGATGGAGGTCGAGAGTGAACGTGCGCGGCCAATGCGATCCGCGATGAAACCGAAAACCACGCCGCCAAACGCGGAAGCCAGCAGCGTAAGCGACCCGAGCAATCCTCCCGTGGCCTTGCTGATGCCGAGGTCCTTCATCAAATATGCGAGGACCATCGAATAAAGCATCACGTCGAAAGAATCGAGCATCCAGCCGAAGCTTCCCGCGACGAGGGAGTTACGCTCAGCGGACGTCATTTCGCGCGGCCATTCCAGCCCCAGAATTCTTCGGGTGGGACGCGCGGTGGCTACAAGCTCGGCTGACAGGCGGCGCTCTCCTGACGAACAATTGCCGACGCGTGAAAGTCGCGTTCGGCGCGGGCGATTCTACTCAATCGCGGAGCGCATTCCAATTTATCTTGCTGGCCGCGGGGGTGTCTGATAGCCTTCCGCCAATTGCTTGTCGCGGGAGCGAAACAAACATGCCACATTGCTCGAAGTGCGGGACCGCAGTTGCATCTCAAGCGGCGTTCTGCCCGAATTGTGGCGCACCGCAATCCGTGGCGACCGCGACCGGGCCAATAGGAGTTCCTATGTCACCGACTGAGACCGGACTTTCGGAGAATGTCGCCGGGCTGCTTTGTTACGTCCTCGGCTGGCTCACGGGTCTGATTTTCCTGCTGATCGATAAGCGCCCATTCGTGCGCTTCCACGCCGCGCAATCCCTGGTGACGTTCGGCGCGCTGCATATCATCAGCATCATTCTGGTCATGGCCTTCATCGGCGGAGGTATGTTTGGCGGCTCATGGTCCGTGTTTGGATTTTGGTCGGGCATCCTGGCGATCATCAGGCTTCTCAGCTTGATTCTCTGGATTGTCTGCATGATTAAGGCCTATCAGCACGAGCGCTTCCGCGTTCCGATTGCCGCGGAGCTTGCGGATCAAATCGTCGGGAAATAGCGCTAGCGCTTAGTGAAGATGAACCTTGCGCAGTAGCGGTGAGAGAAACTCGAGAGCGATGTTTTCCCCGAAACGATCCAGCAAGTCGTAATTTCCCGTACGAAAAGCGTCTTTAGGACCATACCGCGACGGATACCACAGTAAGGTTGAAAACGCACCGCCGTACGGCGCGACGACGCCCGGAACCGAAAATACGACGCGACCGTCCTCACCGGACCGCGCCGTGATCGTGGATTTCAGCGCGTGACCCACGCGGGGCCAGATCCTCTTGCACTTGCACGGGTAATATATCGTGTCCACACGAAGCGTCTCGGCGAGCGCAAACTCTGTGACGCCGTTGGCCGTTGTGCTGCCCAAGTCTGACGCGAATCGTTTTCCGTACGCGCCCCATCCCTGATGCCATTCCGGCGGCACGTTGTCCATCTGGCTGATGGCGGAGCCAAATGCGAGCTCCGTCAATTTGACGGGACTATATGTGTGCAAAAAATAATGGTGCAGGCGGTGGCCGAAAGTTGGGCGAACGTAATGCAGCCCGGATTCATCGTCATGCGCCTGTTTCAACGGGAGCGGTGTTGTGACTGTGTCCGAAAATGCAATCAATGGCGGTGGCAAGCGGGAAGACGGCACCAATCTGATGGGAGCCGCAAATAACGGCGCCGCCGTTGAATCTTGGGGTTGCTGGCGCGCGGATGACACCGAGGCCGTAATTGCCAGCAATGCAATCCAGCGGATTAGGCGCGTGATTCTCGTGTTTTGAATGTCCGACATTTCGCGGCCTTTCTTTGCTTTTTTAGGGCCCGACTATGGTCGGGCCGCGCCGGGGCAAGCGGGATTCATGACGACGCCGATTCTTGCTACGAAACGCCGCCAACAGTTCATACAGTTTGGGTGTTGTCGCGTCGGGATCGTTACGCCGCGAAAGAGAGTCAATTCAACGCGGCGAGTCCGGTGGTGGGTCAGTTTGAATTTTCTTGATCATGACACAAGGAGTCAAAATTCAAACTGACCCAATACTGCGAATCCGCATCCGTTGACAACGCCGAACGCGTCCGATACGCTCAAGAGCTTTACCGCGAGAGTTTTTACACGCCGTACGCGACCGTCGATGGCAACAGTATCAGAGAAAACGACGAACAGGGAATTAAATGGCTGACCGGAAACTGCCAACACGCGCTGAAGACTTCTCGGAGTGGTACAACCAGGTCGTCCTGCGCGCGGAGATGGCCGATTATGCTCCTGTACGCGGCTGCATGATCGTGCGCCCGTACGGCTGGGCGCTATGGGAGAACATCACCTACCAACTCGACCGTCGCTTCAAGGCTACAGGCCACTTGAACGCAGCTTTCCCGCTGCTGATTCCGCGCAGCTTCATCGACAAGGAAAAGCATCACGTCGCGGGATTCTCTCCTGAACTCGCGGTCGTCACGATTGGCGGAGGCGAAGAATTGGAAGAGCCGCTCGTTATCCGGCCCACTTCGGAGACCATCATCGGCCACGCCTACGCGAAATGGATCCAGTCATATCGCGATTTGCCCGTGCTGATCAATCAATGGAACAGCGTGGTGCGCTGGGAGCTACGGACGAAGCTTTTCTTGCGCACGCTCGAGTTTTTCTGGCAGGAAGGGCACACTGCGCACGCCACGCTCGAGGAAGCCGAAGCCGAAACGCGCCAGATGCTCGACATTTACACCGATTTCGCCGTGCGCGAAGCCGCGGTCCCCGTGATTCCGGGCAGAAAGTCCGACGCCGAGCGTTTCGCTGGCGCCGACCGCACCTATTCCATCGAGGCGATGATGGGCGATGGCAAGGCGCTGCAGGCGGGCACGTCGCACAATCTCGGCCAGAATTTCGCGAAAGCGTTCGAGATCAAATATCTCGACAAGGGCGGCGTGCATCAATTCTGCTGGACCACTTCGTGGGGCCTTTCGACGCGATTCGTCGGCGCGATCGTCATGGTCCACGGAGACGATCAAGGACTGATTTTGCCGCCCCGCCTGGCGCCGTATCAGGTGGTGATTGTGCCGATTTTCAAAAGCGATGAAGAGAAGCGCGCGGTATTTGAGGCCGCGCAGAAAATCCGCGCCGAGATGATCGCCGCCAATATTCGCGTCAAAATGGACGAGCGCGAAGGCATGAGCCCCGGCTTCAAATTCAACGATTGGGAGATGCGCGGCGTGCCTTTGCGCGTCGAACTTGGCCCCAAAGATGTGGCATCCGGCAACGCGGTGCTCTCCCGACGTGACCGTCCCGGCCGCGAAGGGAAGGTTTCGGTTCCGCAGCAGGGAATTGCAGGCGTAGTCGAGAAGTTGCTTGTCGAGATTCAAGACGCGCTTTTCCAGCGCGCGCTGGACTTCCGCAAGTCGAATACGGCCGAGCCGAAGGACTACGAAGAGTTCAAAGTCGCCGTCGAGAAAAGCTTCGCGCTTTCGCATTGGTGCGGCTCCGCCGATTGCGAGGCGAAGATCAAGGAAGAGACCAAGGCCACCATGCGCTGCATTCCCCTGGAACAGACGGCCGGGCCCGGTAAGTGCATCTACTGCGGCCAGTCCGCGCCCGAGCGGGCCATCTTCGCCAAGGCATACTAGGCCAAAGCCTACTAGCTAGGACCTTTGTACAGTTAACCATTCTGAAACCCGCCTGTTAGCGCGTTCTCGACGCCGGATTGGCGCGGTGCTAGCCTCTCCGATGGGCTTGTCCGGTCACGAATTTCAGGCAGGCGGAGGAGCAATGTCGCGCGCACGGTCGAACGGCGAACGCGGGGGAGCCAGGATCAAAACTCTCCTCGTCTTGATTATCTTGGGTTCCGCGGTTTTTTGCGCGGTAAAAATCGTCCCACCGTACTTTGACAACTATCAATTGCAGGACTCGATGCGGGAAGAGGCTGCCTTCGCATCCGCCACTCGCAAGCAGGATGACGACATCCGCGCCGACATTGAAAAGAAGGTAAAGCAACTCGGCATCCCTGCCGATGACAAAGACATTCAAGTCAGCGACGACGCCGGAAACGTTAAAATATCAGTTGACTATACTGTTCCCGTGGACCTTGCGGTTTATCAACTTCAATTGCATTTTCATCCCCAGGCAAACAACGCTTCGCTTTAGAATGGCAACAGAGTAAGTAGTGCTCCAGGTGAGCTTTCGGACCGCCGCCAGCGTTCGCATACCACTGGACGACCGAAGCGCGGCAGCATCCGACGGTGATCCCAGAGAAGAAGTTGGAGGAACGATTGCGTATTCGACTCGCCCGCGGGCTTTGGACGTCGCGCCCGGGACTGGCACTCTTGGGAGCGGCGCTGTGCGCGATTCTCATCGCGGCCGCGGTTTTTACTTTCTATTGGGTTCGTTTCAGCCATCTGATTGATACGCGGCTGACAGGCCAGGTCTTCGGTCATACTTCCCACATTTTCTCGGCGCCCGACAAGATCTTCACCGGAGAAACAATGACTCCGGCCAATCTGGCGGGCTACCTCGTCAACAATGGCTACTCCGAAGCGGACGTTGAGGGAGCGTCAGGCCGCTTCAAGCTGGGCAGGTCTTCGATCGAGATTGATCCTTCCGACAATTCCTATTTTGAGGGCCAGAACTCCCTGCGTGTTGATTTTTCCGACGGAAAAGTGAAAACGATTCACCTGCTCACCGACAATGCGTCGGTGAGTTCCGCTCAAATTGAGCCCGAGCTGTTGACCAACTTGTTCGATGACTCGCGCGAGAAACGTCGCGTCATCCGCTTCGAGGATCTGCCCGATATTTTGGTACATGCGGTGATGGCGGCGGAGGATAAGCGCTTTTTCGAGCATGGCGGCTTCGACGTGGTCCGCATCGGCGGGGCGGCACTGGCCGATTTACGGCGCAATAAATCACAGGTACCAGGGATGCTCGAGGGGGCCAGCACCATCGACATGCAAGTTGCCCGCAGCTTTTTCTTTACGACACAGCGCGTTTGGCGTCGCAAGTTCGCCGAAACCATGGTCGCGCTCGAGCTCGACCACCGCTTCACCAAGGAACAGATCTTTGAGCTCTACGCGAATGAGATTTATCTCGGCAATCGCGGCAGCTTCGCGATCCGTGGTTTCGGCGAAGCCGCGCAGGCGTATTTCGGCAAGGATGTGAGGGAACTCGACCTGGCGCAGTGCGCGTTTTTGGCCGGAATCATTCGTTCGCCCAACCGCTATTCCGCGGCGGAACACCATCTTGACCGCGCCAACGAAGCGCGAAATCGAGTCCTCAAGCAGATGGTCGAAGATGGTTATGTCACCGAAGCGCAGGCGCGCAATGCAAGGGAAGAAACCCTGAAATTCGTCGGCGGGGGCGCCACAAGCCGGGCGGCGCCGTATTTTGTCGACATGGTTCGGGATTCGCTCCTCGATCAGTTTTCGCAAAACGATCTGACCACGCAGAGCTATCGCATTTTCACCACGCTTGATCCGGCGCTGCAAACTGCCGCTGATGAATCGGTCGAAATAGGCGCGAAGATAATCGATGGCGAACTGGCGCGCCGTTATGCGTTGGCTCGCCGCAAGGGCTTGGCGGTCGTCCAGCCGCAGGTTGCGCTTGTGGCCATGGACCCGAAAACCGGCGCGATTCTGGCGCTCGTCGGCGGAAGGAACTACGGCGAAAGCCAGCTGAACCACGCTCTTGCGCGACGCCAGCCCGGCTCGTCCTTCAAACCGTTTGTTTACGCGGCGGCGTTCGATAATTCTGTCGCGGGATTGCAGCCGGTTGTTACTCCGGAAACGACAGTAGTGGACGAGCCCACCACGTTCAGCTTCGATGGCAAGGACTACACTCCGAATAACGACGAAGGACAGTTTTACGGCACCGTTACCGCGCGCGATGCTCTGACGCATTCGCTAAACGTTGCAACCGTGAAATTCGCGGAACTGATCGGCTACGACCGTGTCAGACAGGTTGCGCGGCAATTGGGCTTGGATCCGGACATTCAGGCGACGCCTGCCATGGCGCTCGGCTCTTATGTGATGACGCCGATGGAAGTCGCCGCAGGGTACACAATTTTCGCGAACGACGGCGTGAGGGTGGAAACGCGTTACTTGAATAAGGTGGTGGACGCGAACGGACAGGTAATTGAAAGGTCGGTCCCGCAGGCGCGAGCCGTGCTGGATCCGCGCGTCGCTTACCTGGTCACCAGCATACTGGAAGATGTCATCAATCACGGAACAGGTTACACCGTTCGCGCGCGAGGCTTCACGGCGCCTGCTGCGGGGAAAACGGGAACGTCGCATGACGGCTGGTTCGCGGGCTATACGTCGAATCTTCTCTGCGTCGTCTGGGTTGGATATGACGACGACCGCGACCTCGGCCTTTCCGGCTCAAATTCCGCCGCGCCCATTTGGGCGGAGTTCATGAAGCGCGCGGAGGCATTGCCCGCCTATCGCAACATGCTGGATTTCCCAGAGCCCGCCGGGCTCGTCAGCGCGTCCGTTGATCCCGAATCGGGTTACCTGGCGACGCCAAACTGCCCCACAACGAAGACAGAGGTCTTTATTGCGGGCACCGAGCCCACGGAATTTTGCCCGATCCACAGCGGGACGAAGCTCTCGGACATTCCCCCAGTCGCCTGGTTGTCGCATCTGTTCGGCAAGCCGTCAACTCCCCAGGCGCCCGTCGCTGGCCAGCCCGCTACAGTTGGCGGAAACCCAAATCCAAACGCAGTGCCTCCTGGAACCCAGCCTCCACAGAACCCACCCGCTGCTTCCCCCGAACCCGAAAAGAAAAAGGGGCTGTTCGACAAGATTTTTGGTATCTTTGGGGACAACAGCAAGAAGCCACCACCCAAGCCTAAGCCGCCGCAAGGGTAGCGACCCAGGCAGTGGGGGAGGAGGGGTGACCATGAAGCGAACGATCCTGCCCGCTCTTTTCCTGATTCTGTTTTTCCCGATGGCCTCGCTCGCGCAGCAAAGTGCTCCGGGACACGTGCGTCAGGTCTCCACGCCACAGCCCGCCGGCGTCCAGCCAGACATGACTCCGTTGCAATTAGGGGAACTGCGCGCTGACATCTTGATGGCGCGGAAAATGTATCCCGAGGCAATTTCGGGCTACCAGCATCTCGTGCGCGAGGAACCGAAAAATGTCGTGGTCCTCAATAAACTCGGTGTCGCTTACGAAGTATGGGGAAACAACGGATTGGCGGAGCGTTATTTCAAGAAGGCCATCAAGGCCGACAAAACCTACGCGAGCGCCTACAATAACGTTGGCACGGTCGAATACGCCAAGCATCATTTCGGAAACGCAATCAATTGGTACGAAAAGACTTTGAAACTTCGTGCGGACATGCCCGCCGTGTATAGCAACCTCGGTTACGCCTACTTCGACGAGAAGAAATATCCAGAGGCCATGTCCTGTTTCCAGAAAGCGATTCAAATCGACCCGTTGATTTTCCAGGAGAAGGGCGACAACGGCTCCATCGTGCAGCAGCGCGGCATCGCGGACCCGGGCCTGTTTTATTTCTTCGTGGCGCGCACGTACGCGCAATTGGGAAATGCCGAGCGGACCGCCCACTATTTGACAATGGCGCGGGATGATGGTTATCAGAAATTCGTGTCCGCGAAAACGGATCCGGCGTTTGCCAAAGTCATCAAGGATCCGCTAGTGGTTGCGGTTTTTGCCCCTGTGCCGGAGTTGGCTGACAAGCGCCAGTAACTGACCGCGGGACTTTTTCGCCCGCAGCGCACACATGCAGAGCAGCATCTTTCCCGTGCGCGCCTGGCGTCCCTGTTATAATATCCGCCCAGATGAAACTGAAAAAGTCATCCTCCGTTCCTCGTGCTCGTTGCCATGAGGAAATCGAGGAACCTCACCTGCTGCGGCGCATGATTTTGTGCGCGCAACCGGTCGTCGTGTGTGCAGCAGTTCTGGTTGCGGTTTTTTTTGTTTTCGCCGTCCCGCTGCCTGCCGCCAACGCAGCGGCCGCCGGCTCGCAGATTTACGAATTGCAAATCAATGGCGAAATCGAACCGATCCTCGCCGAATATATCCTCGCCGGAATCAACGCGGCCAACGCACAGCACGCCAGTCTGATCCTGATCACTATCGACACGCCTGGCGGCCTCGATTCGTCCATGCGAGAGATTATTGGCGCCATTCTCCACTCTGCTGTTCCCGTCGTGACGTACGTAACCCCCTCCGGCTCGCGCGCCGCATCGGCGGGATTTTTCATTCTGATTTCGGCCGACGTCGCGGCCATGTCGCCCGGCACGGATACCGGCGCGGCTTCTCCATTGCTCGAATTTGCCGGCAGCCCCGTGAAAGTCGACGACACGCTCGAACGCAAAATCATGAACGAAGCCACCGCGTATCTGCGCAGCTACGCAACGCGCCGCGGACGCAACGTTCCGTTGGCCGTCACCGCGGTGACGGACGCGAAAGCCTTCAGCGAAAAGGAAGCGCTCGACGGTAAGCTGATTGACATTGTCGCGCCGTCCACCGAAGCACTTCTCGCCCAACTCAACGGTCGCACCATCACGCGCCTTGACGGCTCGACTCAAAAATTGAATCTCGCGCAACCCGTCGTCGAAGCGCACGAAATGAGCGGCCGCGAGAAATTCCTGGACCGCATCGTGCAGCCCGACGCGTTTTTCATTCTGTTGATCATCGGCGTGCTGGGGCTTTATGCCGAGTTCACGCATCCGGGAATGTTCGCCCCCGGCGTGATTGGAGGAATCGCGCTGGTGCTGGCGCTTTTCGCCATGCACATGCTGCCCGTGAATTTTGCAGGGCTTGTCCTGATCCTGCTCGCGATGGTCATGTTCGTGATGGAAGCCAAATTTCCCACGCACGGTATTTTAGGAGTCGGCGGCGCAATTGCGATGCTTCTGGGCGCGCTGATGCTGGTTCATTCGCCGATTACGAGCGACGGCGTGCATCCGGGCATTGCGCTGGCGGTCACCGTTCCCGTCGCGCTCATCGTGATTTTCCTGATGCGCCTCGTCCTGCGCTCGCTTCGTTGGAAATCATCCACAGGCAAAGAACAGCTCGTCGGGACTGTCGGTGAAATGGTGGAACCCATCGAGGCGCCAGGAGCCAACGGAATGGTCCGCATCCATGGAGAGTTGTGGCGGGCCGCGTCGAATGAATCCATTTCCAAGGGCACAGAGGTCCGCGTTAGTCGAGTCGACGGTCTAACTCTGATGGTGGAGCAGGTTCAAGTGAGGGGAACGGCACATTAGAATCGGAATATCACGCCGATAGATTTGAACGCTGGAGGACAGAATGGATGTTTTCATGCTGGCAGTAGCGATTGCGATTTTCATTTTCTTGATTTGGCTCTTCAATTGCATTTACGTCCTGAAAGAGTGGGAACGCGGAGTCGTTTTGAGGCTGGGGCGCATGTTGCCCGAGCCAAAGGACAAGGGGCTGCGGTTGGTCTTTTATCCCATTGAGAAGCTTACCCGCGTTTCGTTGCGAATCGAAACACTCGATGTGCCGCCGCAGGACGTCATTACCAAAGACAACGTCTCCGCAAAAGTAAACGCAGTCTGTTATTTCCGCGTCATCGATGCCAATCTCGCGATTTCGCAGATTCAAAATTATCTCTACGCCACTTCGCAGCTCGCGCAAACGAATTTGCGCAGCGTCGTCGGCCAGTTCGAGTTGGACGACGTTCTCTCGGAGCGCGAAAAGGTAAACGCCAAGTTGCAAA
>DATGJE010000295.1:0-7700 GCA_035295305.1 Candidatus Acidiferrales bacterium
TGAAGTGAGGATTTGGCTCGAAGATGACGGATTGATCGAGATAGTCGAGAACGATGGTGAAACGGTCCAGAATCTCTCCGCCAATGGCACCCGCGACACCAGAAGAAATTTGCGCGGAAGCGTGTTCGGATTTTCCGGGGAAGATGGCGAAAGGATCTTGCAAAATGATTTTGCCGAACTGCACCGATTCGATGCGGCCGAGGTGATCGTCAAAGTCGCCTGGGGAATCGAGGGGCGAGAACAGGATCATTTTCTGACCGAGTTCGGAAAACTTATGAGCCGCGGAGAAGGACGGTTCGAACTGCACGGCCTCGGCCTGGGCGGTTGCGATGGAGAAGAGACCGTGAAGCGTGCCGCGATGGCGAACGTTGAACTTGACGTCCAGGGCAGGAACGCCATCGATGGGCTGCATTTTCAATTTTACGCCAGTGCCTTTGTACTGGAAGGACTTCGGATCGTAAAGCTGCAGAGTCTGGCGATCGTAACTGATAACGACGACGAAATGGCTGAGGACATCGGCTCCCAGAATTCCCTGGATGGCGCGGCCAACGCGGGAAGAGAGGTCGCCAAAAGAATCGAGCGCGAGGGACGGTAGGGAAATTTTAAGACTCGGAAAATCGAGAACGACGTTGGACAGAGATTTGGAGCCAGCGGAGCCGTGCGGAAGAAGGCCGAGGGCGACAGCGCGAACATCATCGAGCGAAGAAGCCGGGCGCGTAGTATCGAGAAGAAACCACGATGGCCGAGCACCGTTCACGCGGATCGGAACCAGAACGAGATGATCCGAAACTTCGACGGGGACTTGCGCGACATTGCCCGAAAAGGCGAACTGGAATTGCGCGGCTAGCGCGGGTGATTGAGTTTGCGGCGCGGCAGTCGCGAGCGGCGCGAGGCAGAAACAAAGAATGAAGGACAGCAGGGCGAATTTGCTGTTGCCTACGAATCTCATGCGCGAAGAAGGCTCCGACCCCTCAGAGTTTCGAAATTACCGTGAGAATGCGAGGAAGGAGAGTAACACCAAATCATTTTGCCGTGGAGACGGAATATTGCCGCAGACGGGAGGCGGGTTTTTGCGGAGCTTGCCGACTTACAAGAATCAAGGGGACGGGGCGAGATAGGTTTGACGGGCGAAGATACGATAACGACGTTTGGCGCCGTCGGTCGGGAGAGGGTGGCCCTTGGAATCGAAAACTTCGAGGTGCAGCGAATGGAATTTTCCGTCGGGCGTTGGAGGAGTGAAGCCGAGTGTATATTCGTGGCGCAGAACTTCGGCGATGCGGCGGTAAATGGCGGCGAATTCTTTGTCCTGGGCCGGGAAAAACGCCTGACCGCCGCTGGAATCGGCGAGCGATTGGAGTGCGCGGTTTGCGACGGTGAAACTCAGGCCCGGCGGCGCGACGGCGTTTGAATCGGGAGCCGCGGAGGCCGCTCCTTCAAACGAACGCAGCGAACCACCGAGTGCGACAGGGAAAATCGTAACTTCGCTGCCGCGCAGCTTATCGAGTAGAGACTGCCAATGGATCGCAGGAGAACTGTCGAGGCCTGTGGTCAGCAGAACGAGGGCCTTCTTGCCCGGGATGGCGGAAAGCCAATCGAGTGAGGCAGAAACGGAATCGTAGAAATTAAGTTCGCCGCTGCCGAGTGAGTATTGAAGATCGATCAGGGCGCGAGCAAGGGCTGACTTGTCGGCCGTGAGAGGCAGGATGAGCTGCGACGTGTTTGAATAAGAGGCGAGAGCGACGCGGTCGTCAGGAGCGAGGCCATTGAGAAGGGAATAGGCGGCGTCGAGATGCTGGCTGCGAATGAGAGAGACGGCGGGGCTGGTCTCGATTAGGACGAGGATTTGGGCAGGGGCGTTAGTAGAGGCAAAAAAAGTGATTGGCTGCTCGGCACCATTGTCGAAGACGTGAAAATTTTCCTTTTGCAGGCCTTCAACGAATTTGTCGTGCGCGTCGACAATGCTGGTGTCGACTTTGACGAGCGAGACGCGAACCTTCAGGGTTCCCTGTGGTGCGGACGCGGTTGATTGTTGAGATGGGACAGCATGCGAAGCCGCAGCGCGAAAAACACACACAAAACCTGCCAAAGCGAAAATCCAAGAAGACAGCCGCGCCTTATTGAATGACCGAGTCAAAGTAAAGGCCGGAGGAATCCTTCCACGCGCTTCCACTGGAAGAATGCAAATATCTCGATATTATCCCCGGATCGAATCCGGGAAAGAGATGGACCGGGGCTGGCGCGGGTTTCCCGTCTCGGCGGGCTTCGGCTTCCGCTCTTTCGTTCATTCCTTTTTCGATAGTGTCGATAATCGCTGCCCAGTTGTAGCGGGCCAGATCGCTGTAACTCAAACCGGTTAATTTCGAGTGCATTGTTGCTCGAGCTCTCTTGAAACCGGGGTCGTTGGACAGAGAATCGGACTGGTCGGAGCCTGGCGGCGTGTGGAGGCGAGCGACGGAGTCACGAAGAATATCCTGCCGCTTTGCAGCGATCAGCATGGAGGGTGTAACGGCAAAGAAAACTTGGGAAGGCTCAGCAGGAGCCGCTTGCGAAGCCTCGCGGCCTTGCGGAAATGTGACAGTGACATAGGTCGTGTCGCCGTCCTGTTTTTGCGCGGTAGAGGCTCCCGGGATTACATGCTGCAGGAGCGCAAGAACCCTATCAGGGCGCTGAATGGTGAAGGCATAGACGGCCCGCGTGGGGTCCGCGTCAGCATGAAAGTTTATGCTGGCAAATTCGCCGGTGAAGAGGGCGAGGGCCTGGGTTGGAGGCATACCCCAAAGCGTCGACGCCAGAGAATCGATTCCCGCGGCAAAGCCCGCCTTGTCGGGAGGCAGAGCAGCGGCGACCCCAGCCATGAGGGTCTTATAAAGCGCGACGAAATCTAGAATCGAGCATTGATACGTTGAGCCGGACTGGGCGAGCGCGAGAGTAGCGAAGTCTTCGTGGCCATCCCCAACGATATTCAGTACGCTCCCTTGCGAAGTGTCCCCGAGCACAGCACCACGCATGCGTGTGTCGTGCGCCTCGAATGCGAGATTGCCGCAAACAGCATGGACTTGGTCCAGATGAAGAGATTTGATGAACGCAGCGAAATCGAAATTGGCATTCGGCGGCATTTGAGAAAGATTGAGCTTGGCGGGAAGAGCGAGAAAATTGAGAAGAGATCCCTGACCAGCCGTGCGGCACGCGGACGGAACAGCCGCAGCATCGTCGAATGATAGGGCCATGCGGCGAGAGGAGGTCAGCCGAGGCAGGAGAGCTTCCATAGCTTCGATCGTGTCGGTGCGAACGAAGTACGGACCGGCTTGCACCTCATAAGAAGTGTTCTTGCCATTGAGAATTTTATAGCCGGTGAAGCTGCTGATGGGGACTGGAGTGCGCGTGAACGTTGAGGCCGAATTCTTCGCGCGCTCGGCGTCAAATTTGTCGATGAGGTGCTGCTTGCCGGTAGCATCGTAGATCAGGAACGAGCTGGTGGATTTTGCGACGCCGTCCCGGACAGTTGCAGGTTCGTTGAGCAGGCCGAAAACGGCTTCATTTTCGAGCAAAGAGAGAATGTCGTTGGCGTTTTCCTGTGTGAGGCCTTCGGACTTCGGATTTTTCTGCTTCGCGTCCTGTGCCATGCGATCAATGGAGCTTTGGCGAGCGGCGGCGAAGGATGGGTCGCGCCAGAGGCGGAGGACGGAGTTCGTATCGTTCGTGCCGGCCAACGAGGAGGTACCGCGCCAGTGGAGATAGAGCCACGTGTTGGCTGGAAGTCGATCGACGAGCGAATTCTGTTGAGCAAGGGCCGACCCGGCGAAGAAGGTCACGAAGCAAAGCATGACGAGGCAGCGCCCCAGCGCCGGGATAAACTTCGAAAATGCCAGTCCCGATCTTACTAAGCCGCTTGCGCATTGCACATTCCTATGATTCATCAGGCGCTCCCCGGAAGCTGAAGTTGGCTGAAACTCACGCGGTTCAATGAATAAAAAGTAATCCACCGCTGCGTCCCGTCCGGCTATTAATGGCTGGAAGGGCTGTTCGGGTTCGCCGGGGCTGCTTCCTTCGGTGTTGTCAGGTAGCCAGTAATGAAATCTTTTGTGATGCTGTAGACAACGATTTCGTAAGGAGTGCGCGCACCGCGAACGTAGAATTGGACTGGCTCTTCGAGCGTTTTGTCTTTTTTCTCAACGCGTTTGTCGTCGGCGATGACGTCAAGTGTATAGGTATAGTGCTTTGTATTGACCTTGCGGAGCTGGAGCTGGATAGGACCGATCTTTTGCGGCCGTTTGGATTTCACAAGATTAAATTCGTAAACGTTCCGTTCGCCGAGGCGTTTTAGTTCCTGTACTTCCTCATGATTGCGGGCGATTAAGCCAGACTGAACATTCAAATCGCCCATAGTGGTACTGAGCTTGCTTTTGGTGTCATCGAGATCTTTGCGTGTCGCATCCACGTCGGTCTTAGTGCCGTTCAGAGCGTCGGAAACCTGTCCGATTTGCGTGGAAGTTTGTTGTTGCACCTGACCGATTTGTTGCCGGAGCTTTTCGGCATTGGCCTGTTGATCATTTTGCGCCTTGCGGAGGGCTTGAGCCATTCCGCGGGCGCGGGCCAGTTCGTCCTCGGTGAGACCGAGCTTTTGTGATGTGACCTGGAGTTCGGCTTTCAGATCGCCAATGGCGGAGTTGGTTTTATCGAGTTGCGCGGATAGCACGCTGGCGCGCTTCGTAGCAGCTTCGAAAGCTTGGTTGGTTTGCTGGTGCTGCTGATAGAGTGCGTAAAGCAGGTAGCCGATTAACGCGAAAGCGACGACGAGAGCGAGCATTACCCAACGAGGCGTATACGAATAGGACTCCGGCGCAGGAGACACAACGGTGGTGTGCGGGGTGTCAAGTGAATCGGTCATCGCGTCTCCCTGGTAAACGCCTTCATCGGGCAAGCTCGCGAGATTATCGCTAACCGGACGAGGAAAGTCTACGACATGCGCGGAGAATTGTGTCGATGGGGCCAGCGGGCTTCCACGTTGGTGAAGAGGCCGCCGCGGGGGGTGAATTCGCCGCGGACGAGGCAGGAGACTGGTTTCGTGGCGGCGACGACATCGCGCAGCATGCGATTGACGGCATTCTCGTAAAAAATTCCAAGATTGCGATAGGCGAGGAGATACATTTTCAGGGCTTTGAGTTCGAGGCACAGCTTGCGCGGTTCGTATTGAATAAGGATGGTCCCGTAGTCGGGCAAACCAGTCTTGGGGCACACGGACGTATATTCAGGGAAGCGGATGGTGATTTCGTAACCGGGGAAATGGTTCGGCCAAGTGTCGAGATGAGGGAGTTTGGCGGTGATTCCGGCGCGAGAGTGAGCAGCGGTGTAATCGGGCATCGATGCCTCCGAGAGTATTCTACAACGGAGTGGGCGGCGAATCTCTTCTGGCAGGAGTGCAATTTGTTTTGGGGAGGGACTTCTCGTATCGAAGAATTAGTGATGAATGGTTGAAGTTGAGAAGAGGTTTATGTATTCTGCGGCGCGAAGAGAGACGGACAACAGGATGATTTGCCCATGTTGCGGGGACGGAAGCTGCCTGCGATCGCACCGTCGCGGAATTGGCGACTGGCTGGTGACGGTTGCGGCGCTGCGTCCGTGGCGATGTATGAAGTGCAAAAGCCGGTTTTATGGGCGCACGACAGCAGTTGCATTTTTCCGGCACCCACGTTGTCCGCGATGCGGAAACCTCGAGCTGCAACGAATTGCCAAGCAATGGGTGGAAGAAGGTAAATTTAGGCGGATTTTCCGAATGCTGAACATGCCGGCATATCGCTGCGATCCTTGCCGGCACCGATTTTTCTCCTTCCGTTCGGTTTATAGATTGCGCGCCACGGCGAAAACTAATGCGGTTCGTGAATCCGCAACGGCGGACACATCACGTAGCACATAAAGTGATTCCCACCTACCAATCTCGATCAATCACCTATCTCCATACTGTTTGAACTGGGGAATCGCGAAGGAATCAGAGGCGCAATCGCTATTCGGACTTGGCCTCACGATGACGGAGGCGGAAGCCTTTAACGATAACATAGAGGACAGGGACAAAAATTAGGTTGAGAGAAGTGGCGAAGAGCATGCCGCCGAAAACCGTGGTGCCGACGGAAGTGCGTCCGGCCGCGCCGGCGCCGGTAGCAAGCACCAGAGGCAGCACGCCGAGCAGAAACGCGAACGAAGTCATGAGAATAGGCCGGAGACGAATGCGAGCAGCTTCGATGGCGGCGTCATAGAGATCCATGCCCTTTTCACGCAACTGCTCAGCGAATTCGACGATCAGGATGGCGTTTTTGCTGGCGAGTCCAATCAACATGACCAAGCCGATCTGGCAGTAGACGTCGTTAATATTGCCGCGCAGCGACTGGAAAAGCAGAGCGCCGAGCATGGCCATTGGCACGGCCATCAGCACAATGAAAGGAAGAGAAAAGCTTTCGTATTGCGCGGCGAGCGTCAGGTAAACAACGAGCAGGCCAAGGCCAAAGAGCGCCGCGGATTTACTCCCCGACTGAATTTCCTCGAGCGAAAGGCCAGACCATTCGTAAGACATGCCGCGCGGGAGATTTTTTGCCGCCAGCGCCTGCATCTCGTCGATGGCGTCGCCTGAACTGCGTCCGGCTGCGGCGGAGCCGTCAATTTCCGCCGAGCGGAAGAGATTGTAATGGCTAATGACCTGCGGGCTGGCAGTCTGGGTGATCTTGACCAAGTTATCGAGAGGCACCATTTGGCCAGAACTCGAACGCACGTAGAACTGATTAATGTCGTCGGGATGGGAACGGAATTGCTGCTCGGCCTGGACGTAAACGCGATAAGAACGGTTGTTGAACGTGAAATTGTTTACGTAAACGGAGCCGAGAAAAACCTGCAGCGCATCGGTGATCTGGCTGAGCGGAATGTTCAGGCTTTTTGCGCTGGATCGATCAATGTTGACGACGAATTGCGGATCGTTGGCCGTAAAGCTAGTGAACAGCCCCGAAAGCTTCGGGTCAGCATTGCCTGCCTGAACCAATTTCTGCGTGGATTGCTGCAGTTCCTGCAAGGTTGAGTTGCCTTGGTCCTCGACCTCCAATTGGAAGCCGCCAAATTGCCCCAGCCCCTGCACAGCGGGAGGATTAAAAGGCACAACGACGGCGCCGGAAATACCGAAGAAAGGACCTCGCAATCGATTGACGATTGCCGGCGCGGAATGAGCAGCGCCCTGCCGCTGTGCGAAAGGTTTCAGATTGACGAAGACCATGGCGTAATTGGACGCGGCACCAGAGAAACTGAAGCCGGCGACGGAAAAAACAGCGGCCGTTTCGGGTTGACGATTCAGGATGGCTTCGACTTGATGACAAATGTTGGAACTGTACTCGAGAGAGGCTCCAGCGGGGGCTTGGATAAGGATCATAATGTAGCCCTGATCTTCGGTGGGTACGAAGCCTCGCGGGACCCTGGAGAACACCCAATAAGTGAGTCCAGCCAGCAGGAGAAAGACGATCGCCGTGACGAATTTCCAGCTAAATAAATGACGCAGAGTGTGACGATAGAGATTCGTGCCTCCGGTGACCATGCGATTGAAAGGTGCAAAGATGCGTTCGCCCATTCGGCCTTCTTTTTGATGGCCCAGGAAAATAGCTGAAAGCGCTGGCGTGAGCGTCAGGGCATTAAATGCTGAAATTGCAACGGAGAAGGCGATGGTGAGA
>DATGJE010000296.1:0-2878 GCA_035295305.1 Candidatus Acidiferrales bacterium
AAACGCGGAAGTGGCGTATCGCAGGGCGTTAAAGGCGGGAGCGATTTCGCTGTACGAGCCGAGCGTGCAATTCTGGGGAGAGAACGAGTCGGGCGTGCGGGATCCGTTCGGAAATGAATGGTACATCACGCCGCCGTCGGAAGAATATCCGCAACCGACGGTGCAGCCGTATTTGCACTTGCGCGACGCCGACAAGATCATTCCGTTCCTCGAAGCGGCGTTTGGCGCGAAGGCCGAAGGCGTTCACAAATGGCCGGGAGGGGCAATCGCGCACGCGACGGTTTTCATCGGGGATGGGCAAATCGAAATCGATGAAGCTTTTCGCGCGAACCGACAGACGCAGTGCCATTTGCACCTGTACGTGCCGGACACGGATGCGGTGTACGCGCAAGCGTTGCGCGCGGGTGCAACGTCAATCGAAGCGCCAAACGATAAGCCGTATGGCGACCGCAGCGCGGGAGTGAAGGATGCGTGGGGGAATAGCTGGTTCATCGCGACGCACATTAAGGATGTGGTGTTCTAGAGATTAGAGGCTGGAGGTTGGAGTTTGGAAAGCGAAACAACCGGCGACGTATCGAATCGAGGCAATGACGGCAAGGGACGCCGAGCAATTAGGATTTTTCTCGGCGCTCTTGCTGGCGTTGTTGTTTGGGTGATCGTTGTGACAGCGTGTGACTTCGTCGTTCGAAAATTGTGGATCGGATATGAGCAAGTGGAGAAATCGCTGGCGTTCACGCTGCCGATGATGGTTACACGACTATCGGAGAGTGCGGCGTGTTCGGTGCTATCGGGCTTTGTGGCCGCGCTTGTGGCAAAAGAGAGAGTCAAATCGGCGCTTGCCGCAGGCGTGGTACTGCTGGCGCTGTTCCTTCCGGTGCACATTTCCATTTGGAGCAAGCTTCCGCCCTGGTACCACCTTGTTTTCTTGACATCGCTCCCGGTGCTCAGTCTCGCGGGCGGATTCCTCTGGGGCTTCGTGGTAGAATAGCTGATTCATTGCCACGCACATCGCTCCTTCACCGCGCTGCCGCCAATTGGGGGACTCGGGAAAGCCTTTGAAACTCCTCGTCCGTCAAGCGCAGAGAGGCGGCGGCGACATTCTCCTCGAGATGTTCCACAGAAGAGGTTCCTGGAATCGGCAGCATGATCGGTGAGCGTTTCAAAAGCCACGCGAGCGCAACCTGCTTGGGGCTGGCGCTGTGTGCGCGGGCGACTTGATTGAGGACTTCACCGGCGGCCCTGCCACCTCCGAGCGGAAACCAGGGAATAAAAGCGATTTCGTTGCGCTCACAATAATCCACGACGTAATCCCATTCGCGGTCGGCAAAACTGTAACGGTTCTGGACGGAGACGATCGGGACGATGCGTCGCGCTCGCTCGATGTGCTCTTGGGTGACATTGGACAAGGCCACGAGGCGAATCTTTCCTTCGTCCTTGAGCTGCGCGAGAGTTCCCACGGATTCCTCGAACGGGACGACGGGATCCGGGATATGGAGCTGGTAGACGTCAATGCGGTTGAGTCGCAGCCGCTTCAGGCTGCCGTCAACGGCTTTACGAAGGTGAGCCGCGGTGGCATCGTGGATCCATTGATTTGGACCGGGCCGCTCCCAACCGCTCTTCGTGGCAATGACGAGGCCGGGCACGTAAGGATGCAAGGCTTCGGCAATGATCTCTTCGCTGACGTGTGGCCCATAGGAATCCGCGGTATCAATGAAATTGACACCCAGCTCCACGGCGCGACGAAGAACGGCGATCGCCGCTTTGCGATCTTTTGGAGGGCCCCAAATGCCCTGTCCGGTAAGGCGCATGGCGCCGAAACCGAGGCGATGGACGGTAAGTTCACCACCGAGTGACACAGTTCCAGCCAAACTTGCGGAGATTTCTTTCGCGCTCATAGTTGCCTCCGGAATCGCAAGTATACACCTGTGGGATGGCGACAATTTCTGTTTGGTCTCAGAAACTGCGGCGACCGGACGCGGGCGTGAAAGATGCGTGGGGGAACAGCTGGTTCATCGCGTCCACGTTAAGGATGTGAAGAGCAAATGGGCAACGGCTGCACGGAGCAAGATATGTTTATCCACCGAACCTCTCCCACAGATAACAGAAGACGATGCAATGGGTAGCTCGGGTTGCATGTCGAAAGGAGGTCGTAACAATTCTTAGGAGGTTCTCAATTTTTTTGTTGGCCGTGGATCCTGGAAGGTGCCTCAATGCGGCTGACGCGGCGATTTCTCCGGCAAAATGGAGATGTATGGTCTCCATATACTTAGCTTCTACTTTTCCGACGGCCGTCGGATCTAAATTATCCATAGCATAGATCGCTGCTTTCTGCCCGAAATGTCCCCCGATATCATTTCGTACTGATTCTAGGAGTGCTTCATGTTTGTCGAAGAACCTCAGGGCTTTCGGCCAATACATGGCGATCTCGGAACCAAATCGAGCTTTGACGCCTTGGAATTCTGCGCATTTGTCCAGCAGCCGTAGTGTTTCGGCAAATTCCACCAGCGTTGCGATGGACCGTCTGAGGAAATAGTTTCGACGGTATCTGTCATCGGTAATATCCAGGACTGGGATTGATGCTTGGGCAATCGCTATAAGCTCAATTCGGAGATCTTCGTAAAGAACCGCAAGCCTCGCGATGTGGGCGTGTAGCGTGGACCCCGACGGAGACGCAAAAACGCGAGAAAGCTCTCGCATCCGGATTAATGTGGTCATTTTCGCATCAGCTTTCGTCGACGGGTTCGGGGTGGATGGTGATGCGGTAGATTTGGGGGAACTGCTCCTTGACGCGATCTTCGAGGGCGGCGGTGACGTCGTGGACTTGAGTGATGGGGAGGGCGCCGTCCATGGCGCAGTGGCAGGAGACGAGAATTTTGTG
>DATGJE010000297.1:0-5428 GCA_035295305.1 Candidatus Acidiferrales bacterium
GCGTTTCTCTCGCCGAAATCGTTCCGTATATTGATTGGACGCCGTTTTTTCACGCATGGGAATTGCGCGGAATTTATCCGCGGATTTTCGAACAGGAAGGTGTCGGTCCCAGGGCAAAAGAGCTTTTCGAGGATGCACAAAACCTGCTTCGCCGAATTGTGGACGAAAAGCTTCTCGTCGCTCGTGCCGTGATCGGCTTTTTCCCCGCGAACAGCACGCTCGAAGATATCGAAATCTACACGGATGAATCGCGTTCGCGGATCCTGACGACTTTTCACACGCTGCGTCAACAGATGGAGAAACCGGCCGGCGAATCGGACTACGCGCTGGCGGATTTTATCGCTCCGAAAGAGACGGGATCGCCGGACTATCTGGGTGCGTTTGCCGTGACGACGGGGATTAACATTGAACCGGTTGTGGCAGGATTCGAGAAAGCGAATGACGATTACAATGCTTTGATGACCAAAGCTCTTGCAGATCGTTTGGCGGAGGCGCTTGCCGAACTTACGCACAAGCGAGCGCGCGATGAATGGGGCTTTGGCAAGGACGAAAAACTAGCCCATGAAGATTTGCTTCGAGAGCGCTTTCGGGGAATCCGTCCCGCGCCGGGGTATCCGGCTTCGCCTGATCATACGGAAAAGCAGCAATTGTTCGAACTCCTAGAGGCACAAAAGAATACCGGCATTCAGTTGACCGAGAGTTTCGCGATGTACCCGGCTGCCTCGGTTTGCGGACTTTATTTTTCGCATCCTAAGTCGAGGTATTTTGCGGTGGGAAAGATCGATCGTGACCAAGTCGAGGATTATCACCGGCGCAAGGGCATGGATTTGCGCGAAGTGGAGCGCTGGTTGGCGCCAAACCTGAACTACGATCCGGACGTTTGAGGTTCGCCGCTTGAGTTGTAATCCGGACTTTTTCGGACGAACTAAATTGCAATACTATTGTTTCTGATATAAGTACGATATCGTGCATCGGAAAGGCAGGCTTCGTGCTCATGTCCGGACGTACCCCGCAGCATTTTTCCGGTAAGGAATTGAAGATCGGCATTATCGGCTGTGGCTATGTTGGATTGCCGCTGGCTTTACGTTTTTGCGAAACCGGCCATTACGTATTGGGTTTTGATACCGATCCGGGGAAAGTGGAAAAGCTGAATCGCGGCGAATCATATATCAAGCACATCCAATCCGAGCAAATCGCGAAACACGTGAAGGCACGTCATTTTTCCGCAACCACCGACTTCGCTCAATTGCGTGCAATGGACGCCGTGTTGATTTGCGTGCCGACGCCGCTTGACGACCGCCGGGACCCTGATCTTTCGTATGTCGAAAACACGGCGCGGTCCATCGCCCCTCACCTGCAGCGCGACCAATTAATCGTTCTCGAGAGCACCACGTATCCGGGAACCACCGAAGACCTCGTCTTGCCCATTCTGGAGAAGGGCGGCTTGCGGTGTCCCATTCAGGGCGTGACGAATCGCGATGCAGGTCAAACGGATTTTTACCTGGCGTTTTCTCCGGAGCGCGAAGATCCAGGCAACAAACATTATGGCCTTGCGCAGATTCCGAAAGTGGTGGGAGGGATCAACGCAGCGAGCGGTGAGGCAGCTGCGAATCTCTACGCCCAGATTGTCGCGCGCGTAGTTCGCGTTAGCTCGACACGGGCTGCGGAGATGTCCAAGCTGCTCGAAAATATTTTCCGTTGCGTGAACATCGCACTGGTCAACGAGCTCAAACTGCTGTGCCAGCGCATGGGCATGGATGTTTGGGAGGTGATTGACAGCGCCGCGACCAAGCCGTTCGGTTTCATGCCGTTTTATCCGGGGCCTGGACTCGGAGGACATTGTATTCCGGTCGACCCATTTTATTTGTCTTGGAAGGCCAAGGAATACGATTTCTCGACGCGCTTCATCGAGCTGGCTGGCGAAATCAATTCGGCCATGCCGTACCATGTGGTCAATGCGGTCGCGGAAGCGTTGAATGAGCGGCAGAAAAGCCTGAAAGGCTCGCGCGTATTGCTGCTTGGCGTGGCTTACAAAAAAGACGTGGACGACTTGCGCGAATCGCCTTCGTTGAAATTGATGCAGCTACTGATGGAACGCGGCGCGCATCTCGATTACAACGATCCATATTTTCCAGCGCTGCATAAAATGCGGCACTACGATTATTCCGCCATGCGCTCAGTGGATTTAAGTGCGGCCGCATTGGCCTCATACGATTGCGTGCTGATTGCCACGGATCATTCGGCTTATGACTACGCGGCGATTGTCGAGGCCGCGCAGTTGGTGGTGGACACGCGCAATGCGACGCGCGCGGTGACGCAGCATCGCGAAAAAATTGCCCATTGCTGACGGCTGTGTTGCAGCCGGGACGCTATTCAAGGAGGCGGGATGCGCTACCTTGTGACAGGTGGTGCGGGCTTTATTGGCTCGAATATGGTCGACGAACTCGTGCGGCGCGGTCACGAGGTGACCGTGCTGGACGATTTTTCGTCGGGCAAGGAAGCCAACCTCTCCAGCGTCCACGGCAAGATTCGCCTGATTCGCGGAAGCATTTGTGATTTTGAAGCGGCGCGCGAAGCGTGCAATGGCGCCGACTATGTAATGCATTTGGCCGCGAGAACGTCCGTCCCGCGGTCCGTCAAGGACCCGATTGAAACGAATCACATCAACGTGGGAGGAACGCTAAACGTTTTGGTGGCGGCGCGCGACGCGAAAGTGCGGCGCATCGTGTTTGCCGCGTCATCGTCCGCGTACGGCGAAACAATCACCCAGCCGAAGGTCGAAACGATGCCGGCGGAACCTATTTCACCCTATGGTGTGACGAAGTTGGCCGGTGAGCTGTATGCGAAGGTTTTCGGGCGCGTGTACGGGCTCGAAAATGTCTCTATGCGCTACTTTAACGTGTTCGGCCCGCGGCAAGATCCTACATCGCAATACTCGGGCGTGCTGTCGCGCTTCATGCTCGCCGTGCTGGAAGGAACTTCTCCGGTCGTATATGGCGACGGCGAGCAATCACGCGATTTCACATTTGTCGATAATGTCGTTGACGCTTCGCTGCGCGCTTGTGAAGCCCCCGGCGCTTCCGGAAAGGTATTCAACGGCGGGACGGGACTTCGCATCACGCTCAATGAAGTGCTGAAATTACTTGGGAAAATCTGCGGACGTTCAATTCGCGCGCGATACGACCCTCCCCGCCCTGGCGATATTCTTCACTCTCAGGCGGACATCACGCGCAGCCGCGAGATCCTCGGTTATGAACCCCGCGTGAATTTCGAGGAAGGATTGCGCCAAACCTGGGATTGGTATTCCGCAGCCTACGCAAGGAAGTAAGTCTTCGCGCCAATGTCAACATTCACGATTCACAATTTCGGCTGCAGGGCCACGCAAGCTGACGCCGCCTCGATCCGGCAAAGTTTTCTCGCGCGAGGATATTCGCTGGCGGAAACGGATTCCGTTGCGGATCTTGTTCTCCTGAACACGTGCACAGTGACGGCTGCCGCGGATGCGGAAGCGCGTGACGCGATCCGCCGGATTCATCGCCAAAATCCCTGTGCGCGAATCGTGGTGACCGGATGTTACGCGCAGCGCGCTCCCGAAGAATTAGCGGCGATTGACGGCGTTTCGTGGGTGATAGGGAATTCGCACCAGACCGAGATACCGTCGCTCGTGAATGATAAGAGATTGGTCTCCATCGAGGGCCTTGCGCAACATGGTTCTTTGCCGGCGCAAATTGTTAGAGAAGAAATGCGCGCCGCGAGAGATTTGGCGGTAGTCCCGCCTGAAGACGTTCTTGGGGAGCGCACGCGTCCTACGTTGAAAATTCAGGATGGCTGCAACCATCGCTGTGCCTACTGCGTGATTCCGTTCGTGCGCGGGCGCAGCCGCAGCCTTTCTCCAGATCGTGTACTTTTTAACGTTCGACGATTGGTTGATTCCGGAGCGCAAGAAATTGTCCTTAGCGGAATCGATTTGGGAAGTTACGGCCGCGACTTGAACCCGCGCATGCACCTGTACGATTTGATTCAGCGAATTTTGAATGAATCTGTAATTCAGAGATTGCGTCTGAGTTCGATCGAACCGATGGACGTGACGCAGGACTTTGTGGATTTGGCATCGTCAACGGAACGAATCGCGCCGCATTTTCACATGCCGCTGCAATCGGGGTCGGACCGCGTTCTTCACTCGATGCACCGGTGGTACCGCGCTGCGCATTATGCCCGGCGAGTCGAAATCATCCACGAGCGATTGCCGCACGCCGCGATTGGTGCGGATGTCATCGCCGGATTTCCAGGGGAAACGGAAGAAGAGCACCGTGTGACGATGGATTTCATCGAGGGCCTGCCGCTTGCATACCTCCATGTGTTCGCCTTTTCAGCGCGCGAAGGCACTGAGGCCGGCAAACTGGTTGAAACAGTTCATGAAAGCGCGATTCATCGCCGTGCTCGCGAACTGCGTGCGCTCGGGGAGGCAAGAGCGAAGGCGTTTCGCGCTTCTCAGAAAGGAAGAACGTTGCGAGTTCTGACACTTGATCGAAAGAATCGCGATTGGACTCCCGCCATCAGCGGCAATTTCCTGAAAGTGAAACTGGCTGGGCTGTGGTCTCGCAATCGTTGGATGAATATAATTTTCGATGAATCGGACGCGCCGCTAATGCCGCAGCATGTTGAAGCTTAGCTCTCCAAAATCACCTGGGCGAAGGCGAGATTTCCTGTGTGAGTGATAGAAAGAGCGAAGCGGTTTGCGCCGAGGCGCGTGGCATGCTCCCCGGCCTTGCCATGCAGATGCAAGACGGGCTTGCCACCCGGCTCGTTCTTCACTTCAATGTCGCGCCAGCGCACTCCGTGTCTCCAGCCGGTGCCCAACGCTTTCATCGTCGCTTCTTTTGCGGCAAAACGCGCCGCGTAGCGCTCAAATTTGTTCTTATGCCGTTCGCAATACTGAATTTCGCTGGGCGTAAACACGCGTTCAAGGAAAGCGCGTTCGTAGCGCATGATCGCTTTCTCCAGACGATCAACCTCCGCAATGTCCACGCCCAAACCAACGATCACTTTGTCCTCGCTCGCGAGGCGGAGCATGCGGTTTGAAGCGGTGCCGTAGTTACGGCCAGCGATAGCTTTTCATCACTGGCAAGTACGGTGCTCAAATTCGCTTCGCCCGCGCATTATACCTATAATCAGAAGTGTTCGTGGGAGTCGAGATGGCGATAACCGTCCGAAAGAAAATAAATGTTGCCAAGGTTGCGCGGCCAACTGCCGCGAAGTCAAGGTGGCGACTGCGCAAGAGTGACGGCCTGCAAATTCTGCAAGCGGAGCCATTCAACCAATTCAAGTGGCTCGTTCATGGCTTCAGCACTCGGCCCGGGGGCGTGAGCGAGTTGAAAAATTCGCGGCTTGGCCGCTCGAAAAAAGAGGCAGTACTCAATTTGGGTTT
>DATGJE010000298.1:0-4969 GCA_035295305.1 Candidatus Acidiferrales bacterium
CTGCTCCAGAGCGTCGAGATGCTGCGCATCCCGGTGCCTGAAACGTCTGGAGGACTCGATGAGGCGCTGCAGACGCGCGTAGTCGGATTCAGTGACGACAATGCTTTTTCCTTTCACAGCCTTTTCCTCCTTGGACCTGTAAGACAATCTCTTTCCTGTTTGCTTGACCGGACCATCCGGCGCCAAGCTAAGCCGCAATTCGAATGGATTCGCGGCCTGTTCTGCCTTCGCGGGTTCGCTCCAACTTACGGCTGAACCGCCGGCCGATTCTTCCGGTGGCTCGATCAATGGCGGCGAACAGATCGGCGTCTTTTTCCTCCACGGCAACATCGCCGAACGGAAGTAGCTCGGCTTCGATCCGGCAGCGGCTGCTCGTCGGGCCGTCCGCGCTCATCCGTACCGCCACCTGGCCGACTCGACCGCCGAAACGGCTGAGTGCGAACCGTAAGCGTCGCTCGACATAGGAATGAACCGCTCCGGCCAGATCAGCATCGCTGAGGTATATGGCAATTTGCATTTCATCCTCCACACTTCCTACGTTATCCGCGCTCTATCTTTGAGAAAACTACATAAATGCTACGGTTCTGATAAGGTTTTATTAACTGGGCCATTAGCTGGTGATTGCCGGATTGGGAGTTGGATATGGAATGGTTGAACTACCATCACCTCCTGTATTTCTGGACCGTGGTTCGCGCCGGCAGTATTCGCAAGGCGAGTGAGGAACTGCGGGTTTCCCCTCCCGCCATCAGCACGCAACTGAAGCTGCTGGAGGACCAGCTTGGGGATAAGCTTCTGGTCCGCTCCGGGCGGCGTTTGGTGCTGACAGAAATGGGCAGGACTGTTTTCAGTTATGCCGAGGATATCTTCACGCTCGGCCGTGAACTGCTGGATGTGGTTAAAAATCGCCCCATCGGCAGGCCGTTGCGTCTGGACGTGGGGGTGGTGGACGTAATGCCGAAATCGGTGGTCCACACTCTGCTTGAGCCGGCGCTGCACCTGCGCGAGGCGGTTCGTATCGTCTGCCGCGAGGCCAGCGCCGACCAGTTGCTGGGCCGTTTGGCAACTCACGAACTGGATGTCGTGCTGTCGGACTCACCTGTCGATCCCACGCTGAAAATCCGCGCTTACAGCCATCTGCTCGGAGAATGCGGCGTGATGTTTGTCGCTGGCGCGAAGACTGCGGCTCGGTACCGCCGTGGCTTCCCCCGCTCGCTCGATGGCGCGCCCATGCTGCTTCCGACTGACAACACGGCCCTGCGGCGCAACCTGGATTTCTGGTTTGAATCCAAAGGCATCCGCCCGCACGTCCTAGGCGAATTTGAGGATTTTGCGCTGCTGCGCGCATTTGGCGAAACCGGGGCGGGAGTATTTCCCCTTCCGTCGGTGACGGAGGCGCAGATTCGCCGTCAAAAATCGTTGCGGACAGTCGGGACCACGGACGAGGTTCGGACTCAGTTCTATGCAATCAGTGCGGAACGGAAACTGCAGCATCCCGCGGTACTCGCCATTCGAACGACGGCCCGGCAAGAGCTCTTCAAATAGCGCGACCGCAGATCCCGTTTCGAACGCCGCTCTTTGCTCTCGGCGCGACATCATTTCAAACGGGAGCGTATTCTGAATCCTGCAATCGCTGTAGCATATCGTTCACGTGGTGTGGCATGGAAGCGAGCCCTGTCTTTTATCGCGATCTCGCCTACATCTTCGTTGCCGCCTTGCTCGGCGGGCTGCTGGCCCGAAGGCTGCGACAGCCGCTCATCCTCGGCTACATCATCGGCGGCATCCTGGTTGGGCCATTCACACCGGGGCCATCGGTCGAAGATTTCCGCACCATTGAGCTGTTGGCTGAAGTCGGCGTCATCCTGTTGATGTATTCCATTGGACTGGAGTTCTCCTTTGATGAGCTCCTGCGCGTCCGTTGGGTTGCGGGCATTGGCACGCCGCTCGCCATGCTTCTGTCAATCGGCTCCGGCGTGCTCGCTGGAACACTGCTCGGCTGGCCGCTTCAGCAGGGGATCGCAGTTGGCGCTATTGTGTCTGTTGCCAGCACGATGGTGCTTTCCCGCTTTTTGGTAGAACGCGGCGAACTGCGCACCGTACCCGGCCGGATCATGATTGGCATGGTGCTGGTCGAGGACCTGGTCGTAGTCGTCCTCACAATAGCTCTCCCTGTCATTGGAACTGCATCTGCGGCTCATCTCTCGCGATTGGCAATCGCGCTTGCAAAGGCGTTTCTTGTCCTTGTTCCGGTGGGATACCTGGCGGCAAAATTAGTGCCGCGGCTGATGCGGCGCATCGCCCACACCCGCAGCGAGGAGCTTTACCTCATTGTTGCGCTAGCGATTGGCTTTGCGACCGCGGCAATCAGCCAGGCCGTTGGGCTGTCGCTGGCGGCCGGCGCATTCCTCGCCGGAATGATTGTCAGCAGCTCCGAATATTCACATGAAACACTCGCCCATCTTCTCCCCCTTCGCGACACGTTCGTAGCTCTTTTCTTCGTCACCATTGGAGCATTGATCCGCCCCTCGGCGCTGATTCACAACATTGGATTAGTGGCCGTTCTTGTGGGGCTGGTGGTAGTAGGAAAATTCGTCATCAGGGCCGCAATTGTGGCCCTCTTTCGATATCCGCTCTGGACGGCCTTGCTGGTCGGAGTTGGGCTCACACAGATTGGCGAGTTTTCCTTCGTGCTGGTGCGCATTGCACGATCATCGGGATTGGTCGGCGAAGACGTATACAACGCAACGCTGGCCGCATCTCTGTTGACCATTCTGCTGAACGCAGCGCTTATGCGTTTTGCGCCCGATTGGGTTCGCCGGAACCGGATGCGGACAGAGTCCGCAACGGCAGAACCTGACCTTGAGTTGCGCTCCCACGTTGTCATCTGCGGTTTTGGCCGGATCGGAAGCCTCGTTGGCCAGGCACTGGAAGCGTTTTCCATCCCACATCTTGTTTTGGAGAACGATCCGGAGATTATCAAGGCGCTTCGTGCCCGCAACGTCCCCTGTCTTTTTGGTAACGCTGCACACCTGACTATCCTGGAACGCGCAGGTGTTGTGCACGCGCGGCTGGTCGTGATAACAGTTCCCGAGAATGGCCCCGCCTCGGCTGCGGTACGTAATGTCCGCAAGCTGAACCAGGCAGTTCCTATCATCGCCCGCGCCCATCGCGCGGCCGACCGCGAGATTCTCTTGTCCGGTGGCGCCACGCAAGTCATTCAGCCGGAGATCGAGGCCTCAGCTGTGTTGGTTGCGAACGCACTCCAGTATTTGTCTTTGCCACAATCCACTGCGCAGGCATACGTGGAAGCGCTCCGGGCAGGACTTGAGAATATGCGGCCAGTATCTCTCGCTGGCGACCTCCCGCTGCTGGAAGAGGTCACGGTCGGCAAGTTCTGCGACGAGGGTCAAACCCTCGCCCAAGCCCGCGTTCGGGAAAGGTTCGGTATAACCGTAGTTGTCGTAACGGCGCCAACGGGTGAGACCCTGCTCAATCCACCAGCTGCGACCACGATTAGGTCTGGCGACAGACTCCGAGTGTTCGGACTGGCAAAACAAATTGCGGATTTCGCAGCATACGTTTGTGCAGACAATACATCCGGCTTTGCGGTCCCGCACAAACGAACAAGCCCTTAACGTTGCAGCCCGTTCTTGTAGACGGTGGCGACTGGGCATCGACCATCAAGCGAGCGTGCGCTGTCCCTAGTGCCTGCCTGAACTCGTCGTTCGCTCGGTATCAGCCTTGTTTTCCTGATCCGCCTGGTTCGGCACGCGTGCTCTCGGAAGCTGCCAGCCGCGCCGCAGTGCTGCAAAGCGCAGTCCAAAGCAGAGCATTGCGCCTACGGTTGCCGCCACGGCAGTCGGGAGTTGCAGCATCCTGCCAATTACGACCGCAGCCGCGCCAATAAGGGCGGCAACGGCGTAAAGCTCGGTGCGTAGTACCGTCGGAATTTCCGTTACCAGCACGTCTCGCGCCATGCCGCCGCCGATTCCTGTCAGCATACCGAGCAGCGTCGCCGCCACCGGCCCGGCATGGAAGGCCAACGCCTTACCCGCGCCCGACACCGCAAACAGCGCAAGGCCGGCGGCGTCGAACACCAGCACCGGACTGCTCAGCCGGTTGATGATTCGGTACCAATAGAACGTGATGAGGCCGGCAAGCATCGAGACAGCGATGTATCGCCAGTCGCTGATGGCTGCAGGCGGAACCGCTCCAATCATCAAATCGCGGGCGATCCCACCGGAATTGCCCGCGGCGAACGACAATACGAGCACCCCGAACAAATCGAGCCTGTGCTTGACGCCGGCGGTTGCACCGCTGAGCGCGAAGACGAAGGTGCCACCGAGATCGAAAGCGATCAGCAGCGTGTTCACGACGACTTGTTCGTTGACAATCAATTCGCTTATGCCGCCAGCCAGCCCTGAGCGGCAACCACCATCGCTTCCACTCCGGTCTCCAAAGTTGGATGAATTACCGGTGCGAACCGCGGGTTGTGATTGGTCGGGATATCGGCGATTGTGCCGGACTCCTCAGCCTTAGCATACGTCTCAGGATCGGTTCCACCCACGAACCAGAAGACAGACGGAACCTGCCACTCAGTTCCAAAAGAGCCAAAATCCTCGCTCGCGGTAGTTGGTTGAGTGTCTTTCACGCGGTCGGCTGGGAAATAATTTCGAAATGCTTCAACCAGACGTTTCGTCGCCTCTGGATCATTTTTCACAAGCGGATAATGATCAAGTGGACTGATCTCAGGTTTTCTGGGCGCTCTAGATGCCTCGGCCTCAGCATTAACGATGCGTTCGATTGCAGCCAGCACCCGCTTTCGGACACCCTCGTCGAAAGTACGCACGTTCAGCTTTATGACTGCCTCGTCAGGGATCACGTTCTCCTTGGTGCCCGCCTGGAGCGAGCCGACGGTTACGACCGCAGCCTCGGTGGGAGCGATTTCACGAGAGACAATCGTTTGCAGGCG
>DATGJE010000299.1:0-12439 GCA_035295305.1 Candidatus Acidiferrales bacterium
AATTTCTGGCGGCACAAAATACGGCGCAACCGCGGTGCCGACCGACGATGCGATGGCTGATTTTTATGAGTCGGCGTGCGCAACGCTGGCGGCCGCAGGCTTCGAGCACTACGAAATTTCCAATTGGTCGCTTCCCGGACGTGCTTCAAAGCATAACTTGAAATACTGGCGCCGCCAACCATACATCGGTTTCGGCGCTGGCGCGCATTCATTTGACGGGCGACGGCGCTGGTCGAATGTCCACGATGCGTCCGCTTATGCCGCCGCAATCGCGCAGGGACGCATGACAATCGAAAGCGAAGAATCCGTTACCGCCGAGCAAGCCCTCGAAGAGGAATTGTTTTTGGGCTTGCGCCAACTGGCCGGCATCGACCTCGCCCGAATCCAACGTGACTATTCCGCCGACTTAACCGCACGCGTCAACAAATTGCTCGACGACGGCTTGCTCGAGCGCAGCGGCGATACGATTCGCTTGAACGCCACAAAGCTGACCATTTCGAACGAAGCCTTCGTGGAATTGCTGGGATAGTGCCGCGGAAACAAGTGAGCAAAGAAGGAAGTAGGCGAGGGAGAGAAATGTACGAATCGAGAAACGACGCGAATAGCGCTACCGCCGCCGTCGATCTGCGCAGCGACACCGTAACGCGGCCAACTCCGGCGATGCGCCGCGCCATGGCGGAAGCGGAAGTCGGCGACGACGTCTACGGTGAAGATCCCACCGTAAATAAATTGCAGCAACGCGCGGCGGAGATTTTCGGCCGGGAAGCGGCGCTCTTTGTGCCCAGCGGCTCGATGGGAAATCTGATCGCCATCAAAACGTGGACGCGGCCGGGGCTCGAAGTCGTTTGCGAGCAGCGCGCGCACGTAAATCAGTACGAACTCGCGTCAATGTCCGCGTTGGCGGGATGCATGCCGCGGCCGATCCCTGCGCAGGACGGAATTTTGACCTGGACAATGATCGAATCGATGCAGCGCCCGAAGGGATATCAGTATTCGCAGACGGGCCTGGTCACACTCGAAAACACGCACAACATGGCGGGCGGCACAATTTATCCAACGCAGGTTGCCGAGGACATTTGCGACCGCGCTCACGAATTGAAATTGCCGGTACATCTTGACGGCGCGCGCATTTTCAATGCGTCGGTGGCTCTTGAGAAAAGCGTCAAAGATCTGACGCGTAAATTTGATTCCGTGATGTTCTGCTTGTCGAAGGGTCTCGCCGCGCCCGTTGGCTCAATGCTCGTTGGCTCCCACGATTTCATCGACAAGGCGCACATTCACCGCAAAATGCTCGGCGGTGGAATGCGCCAGGTCGGCGTTCTTGCCGCGGCAGGATTGATTGCGCTCGGAGAGTCGCCCAAAACGCTCCATCGCGACCACGAAAACGCGCGGCACCTGGCCGAAGGATTGTCGAAGATTCAGGGAATCGCGCTTGATCCCAAGAAAGTCGTTACCAACATCGTCATTTTCGACGTGCGCGGAACAGGGAAGACCGCCGCGGAAATCAGCGCCGAACTCGGCAAGCGCAAAGTTCTCGCCGGTTCAACCGATAAATATTCGGTGCGCATGGTCACGCATTGCGACGTGGACCGCTCCGGTGTTGACCGCGCGATCGCCGCACTCGAAGAAATCTGTAAACCTTCGCAGCGCACCCACGCATGAATGTCACAATCGGCCACAGCTGGTTTTCGCGCATGTCAGCGATGTGGTAAAGTTTTTGTTTGTTCGCGCAAGCTTCGCTCGAAACGTGAGGTGACGTGGATTTCTCTCTGACCGATGAACAGCAGCACCTCCGGCGCACCGTCCGCGAATTCGCCGAAGGTGAAATTGCTCCTCACGTAATGGAGTGGGACGAAGCCTCCAAATTTCCCGCGGAAATTATTCCCCAGCTTGGCGAAATGGGATTGCTCGGCGTTATTTTCCCAGAAAAATATGGCGGCGCGGGCCTCGGCTATCTCGAATACTCTATTGTGATTGAGGAATTGTCCCGCGTGGATGGCTCTGTTGGATTGATCGTTGCCGCGCACAATTCTCTGTGCTCGAATCATATCTATAAATTTGGCACCGAAGCGCAAAAGCAAAAATATTTGCCCGGCCTGACGACAGGGAAAAAGCTCGGCTGCTGGTCGCTCACCGAGCCCGGCGCGGGTTCCGATGCGGGCGGCACGCGTACCGTGGCTGCGCAAAAAGACGGCGGCTGGGTTCTCAACGGCGCGAAAACATTCACCACAAACGGCCACTACGCCGATGTATGCGTCGCTATGGCCGTCACGGACACCGCAAAAAAGCAGCACGGTATTTCCGCATTCATCATCGAGAAAGGAATGCAGGGATTTCGTCCCGGCAAGAAAGAGAACAAGTTGGGCATGCGCGCCAGCGACACTTCCGAAGTGATTTTCAGTGACTGCCGAGTGCCCGCCGAAAATCTGCTTGGAAAAGAGGGCGAAGGCTTCATCAACAGCTTGCAGGTTCTCGATGGCGGCCGCATTTCGATTGCGGCGCTCGGCGTGGGGATGGCTCAGGGCGCCTACGAAGCAGCTGTGCAGTACGCGAAGCAGCGCAAGCAATTCGGCAAAGCCATCAGCGAATTCCAGGCGATTCAATTCAAGCTCGCTGACATGGCCACGGAAATCGAAGCGGCGCGCCTGCTCGTTTGGCAATCGGCGTACCTCGCCGACAAATCGCGTGCCCAGGGCGGCGAAGGTGTGCGCTTCACCCGCGAATCGAGCATGGCGAAATTGTTTGCTGCCGAAGTTGCCGTCCGCGTCGCCAATGAAGCGGTGCAAATCTTCGGCGGCTACGGCTTCATCAAGGATTACCCCGCGGAAAAATATTATCGCGACGTCAAACTCTGCACGATTGGCGAAGGCACCAGCGAAATCCAACGTCTCGTCATCGCTCGCCAGCTCCTCGGAAAAGGTTAGGGCAGCGCCCCGATGCCCGTGGCCTCCACACCCTCCATCACGATCAGCCAGTGGGTCGAGCAAGTGCGCGCGGGCGACGTGCGCGCCGTTTCGCGCGCGATGACGGAAATCGAGAACCGCACGGGCGACGCGGAAAATCTGATGCGCGAGCTTTTTCCTCACACGGGAAACTCATATTGCATCGGCATCACCGGCGCTCCCGGCACGGGGAAGAGCACGCTGGTCGATCGCATGGCGGCGCATTACCGTTCGCAAAAGCAAACCGTCGGCGTGATTGCTGTCGATCCATCGAGTCCGTTCACAGGCGGCGCGATTCTTGGCGACCGCATACGCATGCAAGGCCACGCTTCCGATAGCGGAGTTTTTATTCGCTCCATGGCCACGCGCGGTTCGCTCGGCGGCCTTTCGCAAGCAACCAGTGATGCCGCTCTGCTGCTTGACGCGGCGGGAAAGAAATATGTGCTGGTCGAAACGGTCGGCGTTGGCCAGGGCGAAGTTGAAATTGTGCGTCTCGCTGATTGTACGGTTGTCGTGCTCGTCCCCGGAATGGGCGACGACGTCCAGAATTTGAAAGCTGGCCTGATGGAAATTGCGGACGTTTTCGTGTTGAACAAAGCAGATCGTGAGGGCGCCGACCGTTTCGAACAGCAGCTTCGCGCGATTTTGCAGCTTGTGCCTGAGAGAAACGGTTGGAAGCCGCCAATTGTCCTTACAGTCGCGACCGAAAATAAGGGCATCGACGAACTTTCGCGGCAGATTGAACGTTTTCGACAGCATTTTCACGGGAAAACCGAGCGGCGCGCGAAAGAGATCTCTTTGTGGCGGGAACGTTTGTTGAACTTGTTGCGCGAGCGCCTGGTGCGCCGCGTGGTGGACAAGCTCGCGACGGATGGCACGCTCGAAACACTGGCAGCGGAAGTCGCCGAGCGTAAGCGCGATCCATATTCAGCGGTAAACGAGATGCTCGAGAGAGCCAAACTGGGAGGTGGGCGTTGAGATTGGGAGACTTGGAATTCTTGGTGTTGAATGACGGGACACTGCGCCTTGATGGAGGCGCGATGTTTGGTGTGATACCGAAACCGATGTGGGAGAAGAAGTCGCGCGCGGACGACCGCAATCGCATTTTGCTGGCGATGAATTGCCTCTTAATTCGTGCCGCCGGCAAAACGATTCTCGTCGAAACGGGCGCGGGCGATAAATGGGACGCGAAGAAGCGCGACATTTACGATCTCGAAGGCTCGCCAAGATTCCCCGAGCAGCTTGCGGCGCACGGAGCGAAGCCGGAAAACGTCGACATCGTCATCAATACGCATCTGCATTTCGATCATTGCGGCTGGAACACGCGAATCGTCAACGGCAAAATGCGTCCCACATTTCCGAATGCTCGCTACGTCGTGCAGAAAAAAGATTTCGAGCATGCGAAGAATCCGACGGAGCGCGACCGCGCCAGTTTTTTGCCGGAAAATTATCTGCCCGTCGAAGAGGCCGGTCAGTGGTGGCTTCTCGAAGGCGATACGGAGATCGCGCCCGGCGTCACGGTGTTTACCGTACCGGGACATACGCACGCCATGCAGTGCGTGAAACTCACGGGCGGAGGCAAGACGGCGGTTTTTCTCGCCGATCTGGTGCCGACCACTGCACATCTGCCGCTCGCGTGGATAATGGGATTCGATTTGTTTCCCCTCACCACGCTCGAGAATAAAAAGAAGTGGCTGCCGCAAATCGAAAAGAACGGTTGGCTCGTGCTATTCGCGCATGACCCTGTGATTCGTGCCGCTTACTTGCGCGAACGCAATGGAAGTTACGAAGCAGATCTCGCGCAAATCGATTGAGTCCCGCATCAGATTTCTGAAAAAATAAATGGTGAGGAAGAATGACGAAAAACCAAAAGGCAAGGAAGCGTGCAGCGAGCGAACCGGTGCGTATCGGCATCATCGGCGGCAGCGGTCTTTACTCGATGGCGGGCCTGAGCGGCACCCGCGAGGTGCGTGTGAAAACGCCCTTTGGCGCTCCCTCCGACGCATTTGTCATCGGCACGCTCGAAGACAAACGCGTCGCGTTTCTCGCGCGTCACGGACGCGGCCACCGAATTCTTCCCGGCGAAATCAATTATCGCGCAAACATTTACGCGATGAAAACGCTCGGCGTCGACCGCATTCTCTCCGTCAGCGCCGTCGGTTCTTTGCGCGAGGATTTGCATCCACTCGAATTCCTGATTCCCGATCAGTTTTTCGACCGCACGCGCGGCCGTATCGCCACTTTTTTCGGCGATGGGATTGTGGCGCATGTCGGGTTCGATAAACCCACCTGTGGACACCTGGCAAAGGCGCTTGCCGAATCGTGCGGTCGCGCCGCCGTGAAGGTGCACGCGAAAGGGACGTACGTTTGCATGGAAGGCCCGCAGTTTTCCACGCTGGCGGAATCGCATTTCTATCGCCAATCGCACTTCGACGTGATTGGCATGACAAATCTAACGGAAGCCAAGCTCGCGCGCGAGGCGGAGATTTGCTACGCCACTGTAGCGATGATCACCGACTACGATTGCTGGCATCCTGAACATGATTCGGTTTCCGTTCCGGACATCATCGCCAATCTCAACAAAAACGCCGCGAACGTTCAGCGCGTGATTCGTGAGACCGTCCGCGCTCTGCCCGACGCGCGTGATTGCAAATGCGGCTCAGCTCTCGCGCATGCGATCTTGACCGACCGCAAGCTGATTCCTGCGGCGACCGCGCGCCGACTCGCGGCGATTATCGGTAAATATATTTCCTGAACACGAGAGGAATTCCCAATGTCGTTACTTGTTGTGGGTTCTGTTGCGTTCGATGCCATCGAAACGCCGTTCGGCCGAACGGAGCGAACCATCGGCGGTGCCGCCACGTATTTCGCGCTCGCCGCGGGTTTGCTCTCGCCAGTGCGCCTGGTCGGTGTCGTCGGCGAAGACTTCGCCGCGAAAGACGAAGCTGTATTCCACGGAAGAAAAGTTGATCTTGCAGGTTTGGAGCGCGCCCCCGGAAAAAGCTTTTTCTGGGCTGGGCGCTACAGCAGCGATTTGCGCACCCGCGAAACTCTGCAGACGGACTTGAATGTCTTCGCTTCTTTTCAGCCAAAATTGCCGGAGGCGTACCGCGATTCCTCGTTCGTTTTCCTGGGCAATATCGACCCACAGCTCCAGCGAAACGTTCTGAAGCAAATGCGTCGCCGGCCAAAGCTTGTCGCGCTCGACACAATGAATTACTGGATCTCCGGCACGCGCGCGGAACTCGAAAAAACTTTGAAATTAATCGACGCGCTGCTCATCAACGACGAAGAGGCGTGTCAGCTTGCAGGAGAAAGCAACCTGCTGCGCGCCGCGCGGCGCGTATTGCGCATGGGGCCGAAAGCTCTCGTCATCAAGCGTGGGGAATACGGCTCGATGATGTTTCATCGCGATTCGATTGTCGCCGTTCCGGCCTATCCGCTCGAAGAAGTTCACGACCCCACGGGCGCCGGCGACAGCTTCGCGGGAGGCTTCATGGGCTATCTTGCGAGCCACACACAGGCCAATCACGTTTCGCTGCGTCGCGCGATGGTGTACGGCTCGGTGCTCGGAAGCTTCGCGGTGGAGAAGCTGGGCGTCGAGCGCCTGCGAACGGTCAAACGCCGCGAAGTCGAATCGCGCGCGCGTGAGCTCGTGCGCATGATGCACATAAAACTCTAGCGTGCAAAAGCGAATTTCCTTTTCAACAGGGCGGAGCGGAGTAGAATCGGCGCACAAGCGGCGGCGTGATGGCGATTGACTTAACATATACGATTGCAGGAAAGCTTTTGTTGGCGGCGGCGCTCGGCGGCGTTGTGGGCTTTGAGCGCGAGCTGCGCCGCAAAGCGGCCGGGCTGCGCACCAGCATGCTGATCTGCATGGGCTCGTGCTTCTTCATGATTATTTCCTACGTCGCCGCAGTCCATCCGGAAGACGATCACACGCGCATCGCGGCGCAAATTATCGCCGGAATCGGATTCCTGGGAGCGGGCGTGATTCTGCGCGAGCGCGGCAACGTGGTTGGGCTCACCACGGCCGCCACCGTTTGGGCGACCGCAGCCGTTGGAATGGGTGTGGGCACGGGCATGTACGTCACGTCGATCTTCGCCACGGGACTAATCCTGCTTTCGCTGACCACGCTCGGATGGGCCGAAGCGCGTCTGGGAATTAAAACTCGTCTTACCACATTTCGATTGACGGCGACCAATGGCGATGCCGTGATGAAGCGCGCGCGCGAGATTTTCCAGGACATGAAAGTTCCGATTCAACACTCCGAATTGCGCCGCGCGGGTGAAGAATCGGTAATGGAGTTCGACGCAGACGTCAGTTTGCCGCAGGAACACGAACTGCTGCGGCGATTAAGCTTGCTGCCTGCGCGCTGCGAAATGGTCCCCGTGGAGTTCCAACGCGACAGCTAGGGTCTTGTTACCGGCAAAGGTGACACATGGCTGCGTCAGGGCACGGTTTTAACCGTGCCGACCAATTCTCGTAAGAAAAAGGGCTTCAGCCCCTGAGGTAGGCTGCGCCACGAAGCCCATGAGGCTCGAATCTAGGGAACGCAACACTAGAATCCGCACCTTCGATGGGATGCCGAAAGTCTCATTTCTTTGAGTTCGAATGCCAGTGAACTAATCGGACGCGCCGCGCATTCGTTCGCTGGACTCGCCTTCGGAAGTTTTCTATGCTCGGTGCCGGCAAATGCCCCCTGTCGTCAAGCCGCCGCCGCTCGAACGCGGAAATACCGTGCGAGTCGTTGCGCCCGCCAGTCCTGTTGAAGAAGCGGCGCTGCGCAAGGGCTGCGATGAATTGGAACGTCTCGGCTACGAAGCGCGATGGGATCCACGCGTACTGGCGCGTCAGGGATATTTTGCGGGCGGCGCGGAAGAGCGGCTCGCGAAATTGTCGCGTGCGCTGGAGGAAAACGCATCACGCGCCGTGATTTGCGCGCGCGGCGGATACGGTTCCGGATATTTGCTCGATCGCTTGGATGCCCGCGCCCTGAAATCTCCAAAGGCGCTGCTCGGATACAGCGACATCACGCTGTTGCAGCTTTTTTTGTGGCGCAAGAAACGCTGGTTGACTTTTTACGGACCCATGGTCGCCTCCGGTTTTGACAAAGGCGCCGATGTTGCCGGCGGCTACGATTCGGAATCGTTTCAGCAGGCGCTCACGCAGACGAGCCACGCGTGGAAAATTGATCTCCGTGGTGAAACTCTTTTCTTTGGGCAAGCCGAGGGCACTCTCACGGGCGGATGTCTCACGCTCGTCGAAGCCACGCTCGGCACGCCGTGGGAAATTCAAACCAGCGGCACGATTTTGCTTCTCGAAGATCGCGGAATGAAGCCGTATCAAATAGATCGCACGTTGATACACTTGCGGCAGGCCGGAAAACTCAAGGGCGTGCGCGGCATGGTTTTGGGAGAATTTCCAGAATGCGAAGTACAGCCGGGAAACACATCGGTGCGTGATGTATTTGAAAGAATCATCGAACCGCTGAAAATTCCTGTCGTATGGGGAGCGCCCGTCGGCCACACGTCGCGCGCGATGCTCACGATTCCGCTTGGAATCAAGGTCCGTGTGGTTGCTCATGGCAGCGGACGCCTGGATTTTCTCGAACCCGCATGCGCTAATCCTCAGCATCACGAAATCAAGCGAGGAGACAAGTCACGACGCTCCTGAAACAAACTCTCCGCCACATTCATCTGCTCGGCATCGGCGGCGCGGCAATGGCTCCGGTGGCGGGCATGTTGAAGGAGCGCGGCTACACAGTCACGGGCTCCGACACGGGTGTGTATCCGCCCGCGTCCACGCTGCTTGCCGCACTCGGAATTCCCTGGAACGAAGGTTTTCGCGCTGAGAATTTGAAACCAACTCCGGATTTGATTGTTGTCGGCAACGCAATCTCCCGTGGCAATCCTGAACTCGAGGCCGCGCTCGATGAAAAGATTCCGTACTGGTCGATGCCGCAGACACTCGAAGAACTGTTTTTGCCGGGCCACACCTCAATCGTGATTGCCGGAACGCACGGCAAAACCACCACCACCGCGATGCTTTCATGGATTTTCCACGTCGCAAACCGCCATCCGGATTTTCTTGTTGGCGGAGTGGTCCCGAATTTCGGCGACAAAAGTTATGGACTCGGCGGCGGCGATGAATTCATTATCGAAGGCGATGAATACGATTCGGCATATTTCGATAAAGCTCCCAAGTTTCTGCATTATCATCCCGACGAATTGATTCTGACTTCGCTCGAATTCGATCACGCGGACATCTACCCCGATTTGGCCGCGATCGAATTGCAATTCCGGCGGCTTGTGAATCTGGTGCCGCGCCGTGGCAGAATTCTTGTCTGGGGTGAAGCGCCGAACCTGGTGGCCTGCACGTCGAAGGCATTCTGCACCGTCGAAAAATATGGACTCACGCCGGAGATGGACTGGTACGCGGGCGATATTGAATGGCGCGAGGGCATGACGCATTTCCGCGTGGCCTATCACGGCGAGGAAGTGGCGCGCATTCGTATGCCCCTCGCGGGCCGTCACAATGTGATGAACGCGCTGGCGTGCGTCGCAATGTCGTTCACGCGCGGCATCGAATGCGAAGCGATTGAAGTCGCGCTCGCAAAATTTCAGGGCGTGCGTCGCCGCATGGACATTAAAGGCGAAGTCGGCGGCGTGCTGATCGTTGAGGATTTTGCGCATCATCCCACCGCCATTCGCGCGACGATTGAAGCCGCGCGTTCGCGCTGGCCCCAACGCAAACTCTGGGTCGCTTTCGAGCCGCGCTCAAACACTATGCGCCGCCGCATTTTTCAAGACGATCTTGCCTCGGCGCTTGCCATGGCCGATGGCGCCGTCCTCGGTGCGGTAAATCGCGCACAGCTTTTATCTGACGAGGAACGTCTCGATCCTGAACATGTGACGGCGGCGATTCGCAGACTCGGCAAACCCGCGCGCGCCTTTGCGTCGGCAAGCGAAATCGCCGACTTTTTTGCGTCGCAGCTTATTCCGGGCGACGTTGTGCTCGTCATGTCGAATGGCAGCTTCGACGGCTTGTGCGGCCGCCTGTTGGAAAATCTGGGGAAGGGAACAGTAGCGCGGAAATCGTGAGAACTTCCCACAGACAAACATCAAGGTGGCTTCTGCCAGTCATGCTCGTGATGTTTTTCCTGCCGCCGAATGCCGCCGCAACAATTCGATATACGATTTCGCTCGCGCATCCGGAACAGCACAGTTTTCACGTCACCATTGAAGTGCCCAACGCTGGCCGCGAACTCATCGTCGCAATGCCCGCCTGGAATGCGACCTACGATATTCGTGATTTCGCGTTTCGTGTCACCGACGTGCGCGCTCAGCTTACGGCAACAAATGTAAACTCTCCACTGCGCGTCGTGAAACTCGACAAGCAAACGTGGCGTATCACGGCTCCGAATGACGATTCGCACGTGCGTTTGGGCTCCGTCACAATTCAGTACGAGGATTACTGGGATGAGCCAGGGCCGTTCAGCTCCCAACTTAATTCTCACCACGCATTTCTGAATCTCGCCGAAGTGTTTTTCTACGTTCCGTCGCGTCGCGCGGAAGAAACTGAAGTTCAATATTCCGATGTGCCACAGAACTGGCGCGTCGCGGAAGAATTACCGGCAGGGAAGTCCGCGGAGACTTTCGTCGCGCCAAGTTATGACGCCCTCGTCGACGCGCCCGCGGAAATCGGCGCATTTCGCGATTTCCGATTCGATGCCAACGGTGCGCATTTTCGCATTGTCGTTGACGGTAAGGATTGGGATCAGCAAAAGCTTGACGACACATTGCGCAAGATAGTTTCTTATGAGGCAGGAATGATGCGCGATGTGCCCTTCCGCGAGTACATGTTCATTTTTCATTTTGGCCCTTACGCTGAAACGGGCGGCGGCGGAATGGAGCACGCGAATTGCACAGCCATCGCTGTGCCTTCGGGTGAGATGACTGCAAGCGTCGCGGCGCACGAGTTTTTTCACCTGTGGAACGTAAAACGCATTCGCCCGCAAACTCTCGAGCCCGTGGACTTCACCAAGGAGATGTGGACGCGCGCACTGTGGTTTGCCGAAGGCGTTACCAGCACGTACGCGGCTTACACCATGGTGCGCACAGGTCTGTGGAGCCGCGATCAGTTCTACGATGATCTCGCGCAACAGTTCGCTGCGCTCGATGCGCGTCCCGCGCATCACTGGCAAAGCGCCGAGGAATCCAGCCTCGATACCTGGCTCGACAAATACGATTACTACGATCGCCCCGAAGTCAGCATTTCGTACTACAACAAAGGTCAGATCCTCGGCGTCTTGCTCGATCTCGAAATTCGCGACGCAACGGACAACCACAAATCCCTCGACGACGTTTTGCGCGCCATGGATGACGACTACGCGCATCGCAATCGTTTCTACGACGACAGCGCGGGTGTCGAACAGGAAGCAGAGAAAGTGTCAGGCCGAAGCCTGAAGGATTTTTTTGCGAAATACGTCGCGGGCACAGACGACATACCGTATGACGATTTTCTTCACATTGCCGGTCTCACGGCCACAAAACAGCAGCAGACGATTGCCGATTTTGGATTTGAAGTGTCGCGTGCTCGCACTGGACCACTTCAAGTCGCCGACGTCACTTCTGGCAGCGAAGCGCAGCAGGCGGGCTTGCAAGCAGGCGACGTACTGCTGAAACTCGATGGCCAGCCGTTTCCGCGATTCGCGCAGCGATGGCTTTTGTCGCACGCTCCGGGCGACAAAGTAAAATTGCAAATCGAACGCAACGCGAGCCAGCGCGAGATTTCATTAACTCTGGGCAGACAGACAGTCGAAAGCTATTCGATTTCCGAAATCCCCGCGCCGACCCCGAAACAAAAACGGATTCGCGACGGGATTTTGAACGGCACGACCGATTAGCGCCATGCACATACTCGCAATCGCCGGAAAGCATCAAAGCCGCCATCTGCGTGCGCAATGATTCGCACCCTTATTGCCATGGCGTTTCTCGGACTCTATGTAGTTTTCGTCGGCCTGCCGGTCATCGGATACTCCCTGCTCACCCATACAAGCGATTTTCTTTTTCGCGCGGGCAAATGGGGCATTGGCGTTTCCATGCGGCTCGCCGGAGTGCGCGTGCGAACCGAAGGACTCGAGAATATTCCTGCGGGCGTATGCATATTCGCGGCGAATCACGTCAGCAATCTTGATCCTCCCGCAGCGCTCATCGGCATTCCGAGGCGAGTTTCATTCTTGGCCAAACGCGAAGTCTTCAACGTGCCCATCGTGAAGACGGCGCTGCGTCTGGGAAAAATCGTCGCGGTCGACCGCAGTGATCGCGAATCCGCCGTTGCCAGCATCGATCAAGCCGTTCAGTATCTCAACGAGGGAATTTCGTTCGTGGTTTTCCCCGAGGGCACGCGCAGCAAGGACGGACAGTTGAAGCCCTTCAAGAGGGGAACATTCGTGATGGCGATTCAGGGACGCGTTCCGGTCGTCCCTGTA
>DATGJE010000300.1:0-5772 GCA_035295305.1 Candidatus Acidiferrales bacterium
CCCGCCTTCATCGGTCTGTCCACTCCCATGTATTACCCTGGGCAGCGTAAACTTCCACTGCTTAAATTTAGATGCTTTTCGTAACTTATTAGACGCATGCGTCGAGCCGCTCGTTGCGCTACAGGTTCCGCGTCAGACCGCCCGCGTAAAGATTCAAGAGGCCCCGAATCGCTAAGGGCGTCCAACACAGCGGAACCTATTTCTTTCGCGTGTAATCCGTTTCCTGGAACGCTGATTCTTTGCCGTCCGCTCCCGTCGTTGACAATACTACGGCGAACTCATCGTCATTGACTTGGCGAAGTTGTGCGAGCAGCGTCATCTTGCCGGCCCCTGACGTTTCCGTGTCACCAACAAAGTCGATCGTCTTCCCGTCGTCGCTGCTCGTGCCCTTCATCATTGTCATGCCGGTCGACATCGTGTACATGCGGACCATTTCGTATTGCTTCGTCGCGTTGTTGTAGCCGTAAAGACGCAGGCCCTCAACGAGTCGGCCAAAAACCGTGTCCGTGCTTTCTTCGAGAATGAATCTGCCGCCGAGCACGACGGAGATTTTGGCTGTGCCTGACGACGGAGCGGCAGCCGCGCCTGTTTGTCCGACGAACTTTATGACTCTGGTATAGTCGCCGGCCAGCTTTGCGAGTGACGCATGAGGCGCGCCAGGCTTCGTGGAATCGGCCCTGGCGGGCGCGGCGGTCTGGCGGTTCCCTGTCTTACCCTTCGAAATTGCAGATCCCGGAATCAGCAAAATTGCACCAAGCGCCATCACAACAGACCACCGCTTCCGCTCGATCATCTCGATTCCTCCATAACGAAATTCGCTCCGCGCCTATTTTGCACCCGGATCCCCGCATTGCCACGGGAAATGTGCGCCACCGGACAGGCGAACGCGCCTGCTGTGTGCGTTCGTCGCGCGAAAAGCCCTGCCTCGTTTCACTGAGAAACGGAACCAGCAGCGCCGCCGTCAGTAGCGACTCAGATTAACGTAGCAGTTGCCTTTCGATCATCCAACTTATCGGGACTGCCAGGACACCATGGTACCCTTGGGATTTTGATACGCAATGGGGCAAGCGGTTATTTGAACTGAACCGATGCGGCGAGAACCCTAACCGCTCCATCCATCCGGTCCTTGGTTGCGGCGAATGCCTGAAAGCTAAGCAAGTAACCAGCCTTCACTGAAGCGAAAAGAGCCAGGAATTGTCCTTTTGATTGCACATCTTGCCTTGCAAAACGCTGCCCGGCGAGATGAACGATGCGGACAGGCGCGATGACCGTAAGACGCTCGCTCGCTCGATTGCTTCTGAAATAAGCAACACCCCCCGCCGCCCCGTCAGTCGACCCAATCGAGCTACGTGCTGCAAAAACGGCGATGACGTCCGGTGGGGACTCTCCACGAACCGGATGCAACAACATCAGCAGGACGTGATTATCTGCCTTCGGTGCACTTGCATTCAAACTTTTGAGAACGCCCTCTTTCATCTGTGCTGGTGCCTCCACCCACCCCGCTGGCAACTTGAAGCGAAACTCGAAGAAGTCATTGGCGTAAAGGGCTCCGCTTTCATGACCATCCAGAGATGCAGGGGAGCCGCGCTGAAGGCGGACCGGAAGAACAGTGGCTAAAAGGACTAGCAAGATAGATAGTTTGTGCATGGCGCCAAGCATTGTACCGTCCCATTGGCTTACGCGGATTCTCAATAATTCATCCCCAAGCGCCTGAGCATCTCGGTGACCGAGCCTCTGCACGACCGTCTAAACCTTTGACTTTCGCGGCTCGCTGAAACTATCATAGCCGCGACGTTCTGAGGGAACCCGCCGTGATTCAGGCCGTGACTCAGGCAACGACTCGAACGATTCTTCGGTCCCGACCCGCGCAGCATTCCTACCGTAACGCTATTCACATTTTGATTTTTGACCGCAGGGGGTGCATTGATGTCGTCGAATGAAGAAAAGCCGTGCCCGGACGGCGCGGAAAAGCCCGACGCGAAGCGCGAAAAAAATGCTCAGGAAAAGAAGCTGCGAGATCTGTCACGACGCAGCTTCATTAAAGGCGCCGGAATCGCCAGTGTGGCGGCTTCGGCCGGAGCGCTGCTGGCGGATCGCGTGCTCGAAGCCGCACCGCGGCCACAAGGCGGCGGCATGGCCGGAGGAGTGGTTGGTCCCGGCGAAGTCCCGATAACTCTGAAAATCAATGGGCAGATCCGGAAATTGAATCTGGAGCCGCGCGTAATGCTCGTCGACGCGTTGCGAAATCATCTGGACCTGACAGGCGCGAAGAAAGTCTGCGATCGCGCGACATGCGGCGCCTGCACCGTGCACTTGGACGGACGCGCCGTCTATTCCTGCACCACTCTGGCAATCGACGCGCAGGGACGCGACATCACCACCATCGAAGGCCTTGAACCGAAGGAAGGCTTGCATCCCATGTCCCAGGCATTTTGGAACAATGACGCGCAGCAGTGCGGCTTCTGCACGCCGGGATTTGTGATGGCGTGCGCGGCCTACGTGGATCACGAGCCGCATCCGACCTACGAGGGATTGCAGAAATCGCTGGGCGGCAATTTGTGCCGCTGCGGAACATACATGGGCATTCGAGAAGCTGTGTTGGAAGCCGCGAAAACGATGAAGACGAAAGGAGGGCGAGCCTAATGGCTGACTATCATTGGCCTCCCGCGAATCGTCGCGCATTAATTGGCAAGCGAGAAAAAAGAATTGACGGCCCAGTGAAGTCCTCGGGCCGTGCGAAATATTCCTACGACATCAATCGCACGGGAATGCTCTGGGGCAAGATGGCGACTTCTCCTTACGCCCACGCGAAAGTCGCGAAAATCGACACCAGTGCAGCGGAAGCGATGCCGGGCGTTAAGGGAGTGGTGACGATTGTGCCCGAGGGTCAGGAAGTGTTGTGGGCTGGGCAGGAAATTGTGGCCGTCGCGGCGGATTCCGAAGAGCGCGCGGAAGCAGCGGCGGACGCGATCAAGATTGACTATGAGCCGCTGCCGTTCCTCGTCGCCGATGCCGACCCGGAACACGCGGGCGCGCAGTATTCAAAGCAACTCGAGCAGCGCGTCAATGGCAATCCGGATCAGGGTTTTCAGCAGGCGGAAGTGATCAGCGAAGGACATTACGGCCTCCCAGTGATCACTCATTGCTGCCTCGAACCCCACGGTCAAGTGACGGAATGGAATGGCGACGATTTGACGGTGTGGACTTCAACGCAGAACGTCAGCGGAATGGCCGGCGAATACGTCGACGGGCTTAAGCAGCAGGGAATCACAGTCGCCGCTAACAATGTCCATGTGATTTCGCATTACATGGGCGGCGGATTCGGCAGCAAGTTCGCGGCTGAAACGTGGGGAATTGCGTGCGCGCAATTGTCCAAGAAAACCGGGCGGCCCGTGAAGATGATGCTCGAGCGTGACCATGAGCTGATGGTCGCGGGTGCCAGGCCCTCCATGCACGCGCATGTGAAAGTCGGCGCGAAGCGCGACGGCACGCTGGTGGCATGGGAGTCTGAGTCGTGGGGCACTGGCGGCCCAAGTGACGCGGGTGCGCCGAGATTTCCTTACGTTTTCGAAGTTCCCAATGTCCGAGCAAAGCACACCGCAATTCTCACCAACATCGGCCCTGCGCGAGCGTGGCGCGCGCCAAACCATCCGCAAATGGCGTTGATTTCCAATGGTGCAATGGAAGATTTGGCCGCGAAGCTCGATATGGATCCGGTCGATTTCATGTTGAAGAATATCAATTTGGTGGCTCCCGAAAACGACACGACCGGCCGCGCCAAGACCTATCAAGAAGAATTCGCGAAAGCTTCAGAACTGATGGGCTGGAAGAGCAAATGGCATCCGCGCGGAAAAAGCGGCGCAGGCCCGCTGAAGCGCGGACTCGGCGTGTCGCTGCATACATGGGGCGGGCGCGGAAATCAGAGCAATTGTTTGGTAACGATTCATCCAGACGGCTCCGTTGAGACTTCTCTCGGCAGCCAGGACCTCGGCACTGGCACGCGCACCGTTATCGCCATCGTTACCGCGGAAACCCTCGGCCTCCCGCTCGAAGCCGTCAAAGTAAATATCGGCGAAAATAAATATCCGCCGGCTGGCGCATCCGGCGGCTCCACAACCGTCAGCGGAGTCAGCACCTCGACGCGGCGCGCCGCCACGGAAGCGTTGAACACGCTGCTCGCCAAAGTTGCACCCTCGCTCGGCGTTCCTGCCGACCAACTTGAAGCCTGGGACGGCAAGATTCAGGTTAAAGGCAATCCAGGAAAGTCGATCCCCTGGAAACAGGCCTGCGCGAAAATGGGCGCATCGTCCATCACCGGCACGGGCAAAACATCCAACGATTTGATGTCCAGCGGCGTCGGCGGCGTGCAGATGAGCGAAGTCGAAGTCGACACGGAAACGGGCGTCGTGAAAATCGTCAAGCACGTTTCGGTGCAGGATTGCGGCCTGGTGATTGACGTGAGAACCGCCGAAAGTCAGCTCTACGGCGCGGCGATCATGGGCATCACCTACGCGCTCTTCGAGGAAAAAATCATGGATCAGGTGACGGGCCGTTGCCTGAATCCGAATATGGAGTTTTACAAACTCGCCAGCATCGCCGACATCGGCGAAATTATTCCGCACATGATGACCGGGCCCGGCTACGACGAGCGCGGCACAATCGGACTCGGTGAACCGCCGGTGATTTCGCCGGGCGCGGCGATTTCAAACGCCGTCGCAAACGCCATCGGCGTGCGCGTTCCGGAACTTCCGCTGACGCCTGACCGCGTGCTCGCGGCTCTTGGCACACTCGAAAAAGGAGGCGTGGCCTAATGGACGCATTCGAGTACGCAAAACCATCCAGCTTGAAAGAAGCCCTCGGACTTCTCGGCTCCGATTGGGACGATGCGTCGGTTTTCGCCGGCGGCACGGATTTGATTTCGCTGCTCAAGGACGACGTCGTAGACACTAAGCGCCTCGTCAACATCAAGGGCATCGCGGGCCTCAACCGCGTTCACGAATCCGCCGAGGGCGTGCACATCGGCGCCGCGGTCACCGTGGAAGAGTTGATTTCCAATCCAATGATTCGCGAGCAATTTCCAGCCATCGTCGACGCGGCGGAAGGGATTCGCAGCCCGCAGCTTCACAATATGAGCACTGTCGGCGGCTGGCTCTGCCAGCGGCCGCGCTGCTGGTATTACCGCAACGGGTTTGGCTTGCTCGCTCTCGACAAAGATGGAAACTCGCTCGTCGCGCAGGGAGACAATCGCTATCACGCCATTTTCGGCAATTCAGGCCCGGCGAAATTCATCAGTCCGTCGAGTTTCGGCCCGGTGCTGATGGCGCTCAACGGAGAGATACGCATCGAAGGACCAAAGGGCGCGCGCAACGTCGCCGCCGGCGATTTTTTCGTGATTCCGCAAAAGCAGGGCGAACGCGAGCACGCCATCGCTCCCAATGAAATCGTGACGGAAGTCACAATTCCCGCCGCGTCGCGCGGCATGCGCAACGCCCTTTACGAAGTGCGGCCAAAGGAAGGCCTCGACTGGCCCATCACGACTGCGGCTGTCGCGTTGCGAATGCGCGGCGACACAGTCGAAAGCGCGCGGATCGTTCTCGGCCACGTCGCGCCGAAACCGTGGCCCGCCGAAGACGCCGCCAAATGGCTCGCGGGTAAAACAATCAACGAAGAAAACGCCGCGAAAGCCGGCGACGCCGCCGTGCAGGGCGCCACGCCGCTCAGCCGCAACGCGTACAAAGTGCAACTCGCGCGCGTTTCCGTAAAGCGCGCGCT